>JAEZHS010000630.1 GCA_023436825.1 Pseudomonadota bacterium
GCTCGGCTCCGGTCGGGATGACGGGATTTGCGGCAGGTGCGTCCACTCCCCGCAGCAGCAAGCTGGGGAGGAAAGTGCCTTGAGTTGGAGTAAGATAGCCCCGACATGGCGATTCGGGACGATTTCGAGGTAGTCGCTGGCCAGGTTCGCCAGGCCGTGCAGCGCTTTGCGCTCGGCCTGCTGGTCATCGCTGCGTTCGGCGCCATGCTGGTCGGCAAGGCCGACACCATCCTCGTGGAGGAGGCCCGTGTGCTGGCGCTCGATCTTGCCAGCCCCGTGCTCGAGGCGATCGCCCGGCCGGTGGCCGTCGCCAACCGCACCATCGCCGACCTCAAGGAGTTCGCCTCCCTGCGCGAGGAGAACGCCCGCCTGCGCGAGGAGAATGCCCGGTTGCTCGCCTGGCAGACGGCCGCCCGTCGCCTGGAGAACGAGAACGAAGGCCTGCGCGGCCTCGCGAACTTCCGCGAGGGGCCCGAGGCCTCCTTCATCACCGCCCGCATCGTCGGCGACAGCGTCAGCGCCTATGTGCGCGGCGCGCTGCTCAATGTCGGCCGCAAGGTGGGTGTCGCGCCCGGCCAGGCGGTGGTGACGGGCGAGGGCCTCGCCGGCCGCATCGCCGAGGTCGGCGATAACAGCTCGCGTGTCCTCTTCGTCACCGACGTCAACTCGCGCCTGCCGGTGCTGATCGAGCGCACGCGCGAGCGCGCCATCCTGGCCGGCGACAACTCAACGCAGCTTCGCCTCACCCTGCTGCAGAGCCTTCAGGGCGTGCAGCGCGGCGATCGCATCATCACCTCGGGCCATGGCGGCAGCTTCCCGGTCGGCATCCCGGTCGGCGAGGTGGTGGAGACCAGCGAGGGCCGCGTGCGCGTGCGACCGTTTGCCGACTTCTCGCGGCTCGAGTTCGTGCGCGTCGTCGATTACGGCGTGACCGGGCTGGTGACCGGCAGCCACAGCGCCCCCTCCGCGTCCTCGTCGACGCCGTCGGGAGTGGCCGGCCAGAGGGTGAAATGATGAAGGGCCCGCAATGAAGGCGGATGGCCTGCTCGCCGTTCTCGACCGCTGGGGCCGCGCGGCGCTGCCTGGCGCCGTGCTGCTGTTCTTCGTCCTGCTGACCTTGGCGCCGTTGCGTGCGCCTTTCCTGTCCAATGCCCTGCCGCTGCTGCCGGCGCTGGTCGTCTTCCAGTTCAGTCTGGCGACGCCAGAGCGCCTGCCGGGGCCGTTGCTGCTCGCCATGGGCATCCTGCTCGACCTGCTGCTGGGCGGCCCGGGCGCGCCCGTGGGCGTGAGCGCGCTGGGCTTCGTGCTGATCCGCGCCGCCGTGGTCGCCAACCGGCGCTATCTCGTCGGCGTGCCCTTCCTGTTCCAGTGGTTCGGCTTCTGCCTGCTGACTTTGGGCTTCGTGGCCCTGGTCTGGGCGTTCACGGCGCTCTGGACATGGACGGCCATCGACCCCGTGCCGGCCTTGATCCAGTATGTCGTCGTGGTCGTGATCTATCCGCTGATTGCCCCCCTGCTGGCGCGCGTGCGCGCACGCGATCCTCTGAACGTGCCCGAGCTGTCGCGCGGCACGGCCCGTCCCGGCGAGACCACGTCATGATGCGCTATCGCAAGGGTGACGGCGAGCGCTCGGGCCTGTTCACGCGCCGCGCCTTGCTGCTGGGCGGTGCGCAGGTCGTGCTGCTGTCGGCATTGGCTGGCCGGCTCTACCAGCTCCAGGTCATCGAGACCCAGCGCTTCTCCACGCTCGCCGAGGAGAACCGGATCAACCTGCGCCTGCTGCCGCCGTCGCGCGGGCTGATCCTCGATCGCACGGGCCAGCCGCTGGCCGTCAATCGCAACAACTTCCGCGCCATGGCGACCTCGGATCGCGGCCGCGGCGTCGACCTGCTGGTCGAACGCCTCGACCAGATCGTCAGCCTGGGCGAGACCGAGAAGAACCGCCTGCTGCGCGAGCTGCGCCGCAGCCGCAACGCCCAGCCGGTCGTGGTGCGCGAAAATCTCGGCTGGGAGGAGGTGGCGCGGCTGGAGTTCAATGCGCCCGACCTGCCCGGCGTGTTCATCGATCTCGGCCAGACGCGCGACTATCCCGAAGGCGAGCTGATGAGCCATATCATCGGCTACACCGGCCGCGTTTCCGACGAGGACCTGGCGGGTCGCGACGATCCGGTGCTCCAGCTCGCCACCATGCGCTTCGGCAAGAAGGGCGTGGAGCGCTCGCTGGAGGATAGCCTGCGCGGCCGCGCCGGCGCCGTGCAAGTCGAGGTCAACGCCGTCGGCCGCGTGGTCCGCGAGCTCGACCGCACCGAGGGCCAGCCCGGCTCGAACGCGCTGCTCACGATCGATCTGGAGCTTCAGCGCTTCGTCGCCGAGCGCGTGAAGGAGCATCAGAGCGGCTCGGTGGTGGTGATGGACATCGTCACCGGCGACATCGTCGCCATGGTGTCGACACCGGGCTTCGATCCCAACACCTTCGCCCGCGGCATCACCCAAGCCGAATGGCGCGAGCTGCTCGACAGCCCGGAGCGGCCGCTGCACAACAAGGCGATCGCCGGCGTCTATCCGCCCGGCTCGACCTACAAGATGGTGACGGCGCTGGCGGCCCTGGAATCCAAGGCGATCGAGCCGTGGACGCGGCTGCCCTGTCCCGGCTACCTCGAGCTCGGCAACATCAAGTTCCATTGCTGGCTGAGGGGCGGTCACGGCTCGACCAACGTGGTCGAGGCGCTCGCCCAGTCCTGCGACTGCTTCTTCTACGAGGCCGCGCGCAAGGCCGGCATCGACCGCATCGCCGACGTCGGCAACCGCCTGGGCTTTGGCCGCGTGAGCGAGCTCGGCCTGCCCGGCGAATCGCCCGGCATCCAGCCCAGCCGCTCATGGAAGCAGGAGAAGCTCGGCAAGCCCTGGCAGCACGGCGACACCTTCAACCTCGGCATCGGCCAGGGCTTCATGAATTCCACGCCGCTCCAACTCGCCATCATGACGGCCCGCATCGCCAACGGCGGTTACGAGGTGCAGCCCAATCTGCTCCTGGCCTCGGCGACGCCGCGCGAGGAGCTGGTGCCGCCCAAGCCGCGCGACAAGCCGACGGCGCCGTCGCTGCGCTTCAATCCCCAGCATCTCGCCCTGATCCGCGAGGGCATGGTCCAGGTCGTCGCTGCCGGCACCGCCAACCACCTGCGTCTCGATGCCAAGGGCAAGCTGGTCGAGCCGCAGTTCAGGTTCGCCGGCAAGACCGGTACCGCTCAGGTGAAGCGCATTACCGAGCGCGAACGCGACATGGGCATCACCCAGGACCAGCTGCCCTGGCATCTGCGGCACCACGCGCTGTTCGTTTGCTTCGGGCCGGTCGACAATCCGCGCTATGCCTGCGCCGTCATCATCGAGCACGGCAAGGCGGGCGGCGCCACGGCGGGCCCGATCGGCCGCGACGTGCTGATCGAGGTCATGAAGCGCGACCCGTCCCGCCGTACCGACGGCTTCCGCAAGATGGCGTCGCGATGAGCCTCGCTCTCGACGCACCCGCCCCAATAGGCTTCGGCGAAAAGATCTGGCGCATCAATTGGGGCCTGGTGCTGGTTCTGACGGCGATCGCGGCGATCGGCGTGCTGGCGCTCTATTCGGCGGCCGGCGGCCGCTTCGAGCCGTGGGCGGCGAGGCATGCCGCGCGCTACGGGGCGGCCTTCGCCTTGATGCTGGTGGTGGCCCTGATCCATCCCAAGGTATGGCTGACGATGGCCTGGCCGATCTACATCGTCTCCATGCTTCTGCTGGTCGCGGTCGACGTCATCGGCAAGATCGGCATGGGCGCCCAGCGCTGGCTGGTGGTCGGCCCGATGCAGATCCAGCCGTCGGAGATCGCCAAGGTGGCGGTCATCATGGTGCTGGCGCGCTACTACCACGGCCTGCGCAAGGAGGAGGCGGCAAAGTTCCTCTACACCCTGCCGCCGCTCCTGATGATCCTGGCGCCGGTCGGCCTCGTCATGGTGCAGCCCGATCTGGGCACCGCGATGATGGTCTTGATGTCGGGCGGCGCGCTCCTGTTCGTGGCGGGCGTGCGCATCTGGATGTTCCTCGCGGCCGGCGTGACGGCCGTCGCCTGCCTGCCGATCGCCTGGTCATTCATGCATGAGTACCAGCGCAAGCGTGTGCTCACCTTCCTCGATCCCGATCGCGATCCCTTGGGCGCGGGCTATCACATCACCCAGTCCAAGATCGCGATCGGCTCGGGCGGCCTGTTCGGGAAGGGATTCCTGAAGGGTACGCAGTCCTCGCTGAACTTCCTGCCTGAAAAGCAGACCGACTTCATCTTCACCACCTTCGTCGAGGAATGGGGTCTCCTGGGCGCCCTGGTGCTGCTCGCCCTGTTCGCCCTCGTTCTGACCTGGGGCTTCTCGATCGCACTGCGCAGCCAGCATCATTTCGGTCGGCTGCTGGCGATGGGCATCACCAGCCTGATGTTCCTCTATGTCTTCATCAACACGGCCATGGTCATGGGCCTGCTGCCGGTCGTCGGCGTGCCGCTGCCGCTGGTCAGCAACGGCGGCACCGCCCTGATCTCGGTGATGTTTGCCTGCGGCCTGCTGATAGGGGTCAACGTCTATCGCGATGCGCAATTGCCGCTGCGCCGCTGAGCGGCAAAAAGGCTGATTCACCCGACTCGACAAGGGATTACGTGCTTGCTATAGCCGCGCCCTCCCAGCGATGCCCTGGAAGCGGGCGCATAGCTCAGTTGGTAGAGCAGCTGACTCTTAATCAGCGGGTCCCAGGTTCGAGCCCTGGTGCGCCCACCATCGCTGGACACGCAAAGAGGCCCCGAGAAATCGGGGCTTTTTTTGAACCACTACTCTATCTTCTTCGCTCTCAGTTCAGTTGGGCCACCAATGGGCGCGCCGGGATCCAACGGGAACCCACCATCGGCGCTTGGAAGGCGAGTTGTCGCACCAGCCGACTGACATCTTGGGGGGCCGGGCCGTCTCTCAGAATTCCCTCAACCTGTCCGATCAAGTGATCTGAGGACCCATTCCTCCCTCCGGGATGCCTGCTGTCCGGAGTGCGTCTGTAAAGTGCTCCAGATCGGCTGCCTGGTACATCGACATTCGGCGTCTGAAGCCCTTGATCGTCATGCGAGGGAGCTGGGACAGCAGTTGGCCGACCAGACCGGACAACTCCTCGGCGCGATGGCCATACATGGCCACTGCTGCAATCTTCACCAACAGGGCCAGAGGCGAGCGAGGTCTGTCGCGCAATGCCTGGTCAGCCCACTCGACGGCTTGAGCATATCGCCCAAGAAAAAAGCAGGTCATCGAGAGGCCGTAGTACGACTCGAAGGCATCATCGTCTAACGGACTGAGCTGTATCGCCCTCTCGAAGTGTTCGATGGCTTTCCCGTGCTCGCCCAGCATCGAACAGGTAGCGCCGCCGAAGCGCCAAGCCATCAGGAAATTGGGATTGAGCGCCAATGCCCGTTGGATATGGGCCGCGCCCTCCATAGGTTTGCCGCCCAAGTAGGCGATGCCGAAGCCGCCCAGCGCCAACGCGACCGGGTCGTCTCGACCTGTCTCGACGGCGCGCGTAGCCGCTTCTCCACCGAAGGCCTGGGCTTCACTAAACGAACCCCCGGCCTGGGCGCGCCACCAATGCGCGCGGGCAAGGCCGGCCCAAGCCGACGAAAACTGTGGATCGATGGCAACCGCCCGTCCGAGCAATGCCAGAGCGTCGTTGAGTGCACTTTCCGTGTGTTGATTGAGCGAGGCCGCCGCTCGCAAATAGAGATCGTAGGCAGACAGGCTGGTCGTTGGTTTGGCTTGGGCACGAGCAATCTCGGTGCGCAACACCTTGGGCAGGAGGGTAGCAACGATGCTCGACGTGATCCTGTCCTGCAGCTCGAACAACTCGTCCATGGAGCCGTCGTAGCGCTCCGCCCAGAGGTGCGTGCCGCTGCCGGCGTCGATCAGAACACAGCTGATGCGTAGGCTTTTCCCGGCAGCGTGCTGGACGCTGCCATCCACCACGTAGCGCACTCCAAGCTCGCGGCCGATCTGGCGCACGTCGACGGCACGCCCCTTGTACGAGAACGACGAGCTGCGGGCGATCACCACGAACGTCGGAATTCGGGAAAGCGTGGTGATGATGTCGTCGGATATGCCATCGGCAAAGTACTCACGCTCAGGGTCTCCGCTCAAGTTGCGGAAGGCCAGTACGGCGAGCGCGGGTCTGTCGGCAAGCGCGGAGGCTGGGCCGGCCGCTGCAATCGCCGCGGTATCGCTGACGACGACGGTATGCCAGTCCGCCGCCTGCCACTCGACACGGAAGGCGCGGATTGGGCGGGCGATGTTCTTGAGCGACAGCTCGCCCAAGGCATGCAGTTCCGCCTTGGTGCGACCGCTCACGGCCTCGCGCACGGCGCGCGAGACGACGATCCCACCCGGCGGTGCTTCTGCCTCAAGTCGCGCAGCCACATTTACATCGTCGCCGTAGATGTTATCGCCTTGAACGATGACATCGCCAAGGTGAATGCCAATCCTGAACACGATGGCTTTTTCCTCGGGTTGGTCCCGATTTGCCTCAGTCATAGCCTGCTGGAACTCAATGGCCGCTCGGAGCGCGCCCACGGCGCTTCCGAACTCAACGAGCCCGCCGTCCCCAGTCAGTCTGATTACCCGTCCGCCGCAACGTTCGGCAGCCGGCGCGAGCCGTTGGTTCAGATGTTCCAAAAGCCGAGCAACTGTGCCGGCCTCATCCCGGCCCATCAGCCGAGACGATCCAACCACGTCTGCAAAGAGGATTGCTGCCAGCCTGCGCTGCTCATGCGCCATGGCCATTCCCCTATCCCGCTCCGACAAAATCGTAGGAGCACGTCGACAGCCGGGCAAGGAGGGGCGGAGCGTCGGTCCTTGGCAGGCGAATTCGCGCGTTTCCGGTCCTGATCGTGTCGTGTCGTCGTGCGCAACACGGGCAACGGCGGTTACGGGTATTCAACTCCTCCGCGCTTTCGGCCGGGCTTGCTGGGTCCGTATGGGTCGGGACAATCCCCAAGATGTCACGGTACCTTCTGTCACCCCTCTCGACTTCAAGCATTGAATCAATATGGCAAAGTCCTTCGCCATCAGGCTGGAACTCCTCCAATCGGCGACCCTAAAAAGCGAACAAGACCTGGCTCGCCAGCGTCAACTGATTGACGATCTTCGTTCCGAAGGCCACCGAACAACCGAAGCTGAGGTAGCGCTTCAGAGGTTTGAGGCGGCCCGCCAAGGTTTGCTGGCCAAGCTGGCGTGTCTGCAAGAAGAGAAAACGGCGGCCGACTGACGGTTCACTCGAAGTGGTAATACCAGAGCTTCCCATCTGGTGGCCTATGGCACGCGTCCTCACGGAGCGGTGATTAACGGTCGGCAGGCAGCGTAGCGGCCCGCTCTCGGCTTCGTGCAGTCAACTGCGTGCCGCAAGAGGAACCGAGTTAGCCTGCAGGCATCTTATCGAACCGCTGCAGTTCCCCAAGCGGCGGTACCCACGCCTGCGCACTGCTGCAGTAGACCTCCATGGTAGGCTTCAACCAGCTCGTATCGTCGAGTGTCCCCGCCTTGATGAGAGCCAGGCCCGGCATCACGTCCACTTCGGAGATTATCGGAGAGCCACACTCCGGACAGAAGCGGCGGTGCACCGGCTTACCGCTGTCGCCAGTGTCCTCGAAAGTCTTGATAGGGCCTGTCATGGAGAGAGCCGTGGCTGGAACCGCAACAACGACCGACGAAAATGTGCCAGCTTGCTTCTGGCAGTTCGTGCAATGGCATACCGCCGTGAAGACGGGATCAGCTTCCGTCGTATACTTGATCTTGCCGCAAAGGCATCCACCGCTCATGCGCATCTGTTCCTCCCACGTAAGTCCGAGGGGACGTTAAGCAACGCTGCAAGGAACCAGAGCCAAAGCGTGCCCGGAAACTTTCGTGCAATCAATTGCATTCTCCCTTGACGCCCGCCGTGCCCAACGCCGCCCCCCTTTGGGGACATCGTTCTTGGACGCCAAGTTTTGCGGCGGTTTCAGCAGCGCCAATGTCGGCCTTCTCCTTGATCATGCCGAGTAGTTCCAAGCCCCCACACCGCGGGGCTTTTTGCTATGGTCGCCGGATCAGCCCGGAGATCTTCTGATGCGCAGCGTTCTCGTCGTTCTTGCCATTCTCTGCATGGCGGCGGCGGCACGCGCGCAATCTGCAGCCTCCTTCGCCTTCGTCCTGTGGGGTGAGGCGGCCGACGGGCAGCCCGTCGCCATGGCGCGCGCCGTTGTCGAAGGCGCGACAAGCTGTCCGGTGCTGCAGCGCGCGTCGGGCGCCTGGCAGGAGATGACGCCGCGCCAGCGGCCGCCGGGCGGCCATTTCCGCGACGTGCTGGTCTGCGAGACGCTCTATCCGCTCGGCGAGGTGGCCGCCATCCTGGTCGGCCACCGCCGCCACGAACTGCCGGTCGTCACGACCGCAACGCCGCGCCGCGTGCTGGTGATGGGCGACAGCGGCTGCCGCGGCGATCTTCCGCACAAGCCGCAGCCCTGCACCGGTGACGGCTTCACCAAGGTCTGGCCGTTCGGCGTCATCGCCGAGGACGAGAAGCGTCTGGCCGCCGACCTCATCATCCATGTCGGCGACTACAACTATCGCAACACGCCGCGCGACATGGTCCTGTCGCCGCGCGTCACCGGCTATGACCGGCCGCTTACGGTGAAGGTCTACGACACTGGCGATCTCGATGACGAGGACGAGCCCGAGGAGCCGCTCGGTCCGGGCTACTGGAGCCAGAACATGCAGGGCAGCCCGGTTCCGGACACCTGGCCGGCCTGGCGCGACGACTTCTTCATGCCGTCCGCTCGTCTGATGAAGACGGCGCCCTGGCTGCTTGTGCGCGGCAACCACGAGCTCTGCAGTCGCGCCGGGCCGGGCTGGTACTATCTCCTCGATCCGGCGTCGGTGCTGCTGGGTGGTAACAGCGCCCAGGAGTCCTGCAGGCCGCAGACCCCGCCAGGCTGGCGGTTGGGTGCCTGGCCCAAACCTCCGGCCCAGCCTTTCGAGGGGCAGCCGTTTCCCATCCATGTCCGCTCGCCCATGCGGCTCAAGCTCGGCGAGCTGGACATCATATCGACCGATTCAGCGAATGCTGGCGATGCCTACCTCTACAACCTAGAGGCCTATGTCGAGCAGTACCGGCAGATCGCCACCATCCTGGGCGAGCGCCGGCCGACCTGGCTGGTCACCCACCGCCCGTTGTGGGGCGTGGTGAAGAGGATCAAGGGCGGCCCGGCCGGCAACGAACCCTACGGCTTCATCAACGTCACCCAGCAGGCCGCCCTGGCCAAGGCCTTTCCCGACGGCCTGCCCTCCAACGTCACGGCCGTCCTGGCCGGCCACATGCATCGCTTCCAGGCGATCGGCTTTGGTGACCTCCGCCCGCCGCAGCTCATCGTCGGCACCGCCGGCATCGTGCTGTCGCATGTGCAGCCCGAGCCGCCGTCGCCGCAGGACAAGCAGCCGATCCTGGTGCCCAAGCTCGACGGCATCGATGCCGAGGTGGTGGGCCTGATGGATCACGGCGCCATGGTGCTGGAGCCGGGCAGGGCCGGGGCCTGGACCGGCGCGATGGTCTCGGAGACCGGGCGCATCCTCGCGACCTGCGATTCCAGCTGGCCCCGCCAGAGCCGGCGACGGTCAGTATGCCGACTGCAGTGAGGAGCCGTTGACGATACCGGTCCCGGTGTTGGCGATCGGCTTGGTGGAACCACCGCTGTAGGTGTAGCCCAGCATCCGGTCGGGAACGGCGAACTCCCGTTGCGCCGGTTGGCTGGACTCGGCGCAGGCTGCGACCAGCAGCACGACAAGCAACGCTGACCAACGCATCGCAACACTCCTGTTCAGGCGCGACCGGCCTCGGCCTCGCGCTGGTAATATAGAAGATCGAGTTCCGGCGCCGTCTTGCCAAGGCTGGTCAGGATCATATGCGCGTGACCGCGATGATGGGTCTGGTGGTTGAACCAGTGGTCGAGCGCCGGCGTCAGTTTCTGCACGAACTCGTCAGGGCTGGAGACACGACGATAGCGAATGACGCCGCTGAGCCGTGCCTCGTCGAGGCTGTCGATATAGGCGACGATGCGCCGGTCCTCGGCTTCGCGTGCCGCTCGCAGGTCGGCCAGACGCTCATGCATGATGGCGTCGAGCCGGTCGGGCGCTTCGCCCTCGCCGGTGAAGCGCTTCATCCAGATGCGATCGGTGGCCAGCAGGTGATTCAGTGGGCCGTGCATCGACTTGAAGAACGCGCCCTTGTCGGCGCGATATTCGGCATCGGACAGGCCCGCGGCCGCCTCGTAGAGGCGACGGTTCGCCCAGGCATTGTAGCCGGCGAAGGTCGTGTAACGGTCCTTCATGCCGGCATTGTGCGGCACGGACCGGTTTCATCAAAGATTGATTGGTTCGTTCAACCCTGCGCGGCTGCTGCGCCCAAATTGCCAGCACTGCTGGCACGATGCTCGATCCCGAACAGTTTTTGCGTTCTTTGGCCCCTTATGGCGCGCAAAAAATAGCACCGTAGTTGACTCATATGAGAACCTAAGTTATGTTGCGGGCGCGCTCGCCTCCCGGCGGCTCTGCTCTATGCATCGTTCATCCGATACCCATCGCGTCCGGCCGCAGCCGGGCCGGCCTCTCCGGCCGAGCGAAAGCCAACATCTAACTTGCGTAACCATCGGAATTCGCCGGCAAGCCCCATTAATAGTGGGTCGGCTTCCGACCACCACTAAGACCTCTCTCGGAAATTCCGATAATTCCGATAAATCCCCGAGCCGATGACGGCAGTGCATGCATCTAACCGCGATACGTGCGCCTGCCGTGGTCGCGCAGCCACAGCCGCACGAGATGGCGCCGGCGCTCGGGTTCCGGATGGTCGACGAATTCGGTGCGGGCGTGGCCGGTGGCGCGGTTATTGACGTACTGGATCTGCCCCGGCGCGAAGTCGAGCTCGACGCGCAGCTCGGGCTGGTCGAACACCGACTGCACCGCCGCGAGCGCCGAGGCGGTTTCGTTGTCCATGCGCTCGCCGCGCAGCTCGTAGCCCGCGAAGATCTCCGATAGCGCCAGCCGCGCCTTCACCGTTCCGTCCGCGCCACGCTCGAAGATCGGCGCGGCGAACGTAGTGGGTTCGTCGGCATGGTGCTCGGCATGACGGTCGTACCAGAAAGGCCGGTACAGGCGATCCATCAGCTCGGGAAAGCGCTGCTCCAGCGCATCGTGCACTGTGGCGACGCTCATCACCTGGCTGACGCCGCCCTCTTTGGCCGGATGCAGGCACAGCAGGCAGACATAATCCGGCGGCGACTCGTTGTAGGAATTGTCGTTGTGGAAGCGCAGGTCGACGTTGGTAACGGTTGGCCGGATGCCCGAGCCGGGCCTGAGCTTGGCGCCGGTATCGCGCACGTCGAAGAACATCTGGCCGTTCAGCTTCTGCGCCACGGGACGGGCCAGCAGGCTCGACAGCAACCAGTAGAGCTGGATCGTCTCGTCGCGGTTCATCTCCGCCACCGGAAGGCGATCGAGCACGGCGAACATCGGCCCGTCCTGCGTGACGCGGCGCACCTCGGCCATGGCCGCGCGGCAGGCGTCGAGCGCGAAGTCGGCGGGATCGAGCAGGAAGGTCGGCAGCGGCGCACGCCGCAACTCCGACAGGACGGTGCGCAGCTCGGCCAGCGCCGGCGATGGCAGCGGCACGGTCCAGTCGGCCGGTTTTATCGTGTCGCGCGTCCAGGCCCGTGTGGCAGCCATCGGCATCACTGTTCCTCCCCGGCAATCAGCCCGTAGAGCATGACGCTATGCCATTTGCCGTTCACCGACCAGCGGTCGCGGATGGGGCCGCCTTCCAAGCGGAACCCCAGCCGCTTGGCGAGAGCGACCGACGGCTTGTTGACCCGCCGGATCAGCGCCTCGACCTTGTGCACGCCGAGATCGTCGAACAGGTGGCGTATCAACGCACGTCCGGCCTCGGTCATGTAGCCCTTGCCTTGGTGTTGCGGCAGGATCAGCCAGCCGACATCGACACGTTTTTCGCGCAGATTGCGGTGGTGATAGTTGATCATGCCGACCACTTGGTGGCTCTTGCTCTCCTCGATCGCCCATATCACGTACTGGCGTGGCCGGTACGTGAGATGCCAGCGCATCGCGCGGCGTGTGGCAGCGAGGTTCGCGCTGGGTGGCGTGCTCCAGTAGCGGAGATTGTCGGCGTCGCTGTAGAGCGCATGCATCGCCTCGAGGTCACCGATGCGGAACGCCCGCAGGCGCAACCTTTTGGTGGCGAAGATCGGTTGTTTCTTCTGAGGACGGGCCATTTGTTAGAGTAAGGCGGGAGGCGGTGCATGACCAAACGAATCGGCATCCTGACGAGCGGCGGCGATTGCGGCGGCCTCAACGCTGCGATTCGCGCCGTGGCGTTGCGTGCGCATCACGGCTACGGCTGGACCACTGTGGGCCTGCGATCCGGCACGCACGGCCTGCTGGACAGGCCGGTTGACGCCGTCGAGCTCGATCCCGACGACCTTGACGCGGCGCTGGCACGCCAGGGTGGCACGTTCCTCGGCACCACCAACCGCGGCGATCCCTTTGCCTTCCCCATGCCGGGCGGCGGCAAGAAGGATCGTGCCGCCGAGATGCTGAAAGGTCTGAGCACACTGAAACTCGACGGGCTGATCGGCATCGGTGGCGACGGCAGCCTCGGCATCCTGCGGCGGCTCATGGCGCCGTCGAAGGTGCCGTTCATCGGCGTGCCCAAGACGATCGACAACGACGTCGCCAATACCGAGCGTGCGATCGGCTATTCCACCGCGGTCGCCATCGCCACCGAGGCGCTTGACCGACTGCATCCGACCGGCGCCAGCCACGAGCGGGTCATGGTGCTGGAGGTGATGGGGCGCGACGCCGGCCACATTGCCATCGCCGCCGCCATCGCCGGCGGCGCCGATGTGGTGCTGATCCCCGAGGTGCGTTGGCATCTGAAGCACGTGGTGGCGCACATCGACAAGCTGCGTCGGTCCGGCCGTACCTCGGCGTTGGTCGTGGTCGCCGAGGCGGCCGGCCATTCGGACGAGGCGGCCGATGCCGACAGCGATGCGCCCCATCATGGCATCGGCGAGTGGTTGGCGCGGCGGCTGAGCAAGGCCACCGGCGCAGAGGCCAGGGCCACAGTGCTCGGTCATGTCCAGCGCGGCGCCATGCCGACGGCCGAGGACCGCCTGCTCGCCGCGGCGTTCGGCGTGCGCGCCGTCGATCTCCTGGCCGACGGCAAGGCCGACCGCATGGTGGCGTGGTGGAACCGCCAGGTGATCGACGTGCCGTTGGAAAAGGTGGTCGGCCGTTCGCGCACCGTCGACAAGGACGGTGCCCTGGTCCGCACGGCGCGGGCGTTGGGGATCTGCCTGGGGGACAAGGCCTGACCTCGTCATCCCGACCGGAGCCGAGCGGAGCGAGGCGTAGTGGAGGGACCTGTTCTGTTGCGACGCTGACAAGACGAGGTCCCTCGACTGCGCCGCCCTGTGGGCGGCTCCGCTCGGGATGACGGAAAGGCTAGTCTTAGACTAGGTCATTTCTCGCAATCCAGAACACCTCGCCCTCGCTCTGCTCGGTGTCGAGCCACAGGAAGGGCAGATTTGGGAAGGCGGCTTCCAGATTGCGGCGGCCGCGGCCGATCTCGCAGATCAGTGCGCCGTCCTTGGTCAGGTGGCGCGGCGCCTCGGCGAGGATGCGGCGCACCAGGTCGAGGCCGTCGTCACCTGCCGCCAAGGCCAGGCGCGGCTCATGGCGGTATTCCGGCGGCAACTTCGCCATGCCGCGTGCATCGACGTAGGGCGGGTTGCTCAGGATCAGGTCGTAGCGCTCGCCTTGCAGCGGCGCGAAGAGGTCGCCGCGATGGAGCGCGATGCGATCGCCCAGCCGATGGCTCGCCACATTACGCCGCGCCAGCGCCAGCGCGCCGGCCGACAGGTCGGCGGCATCGATCCGCGCGCGCGGAAAGACCAATGCTGCCAGGATCGCCAGGCAACCCGATCCGGTGCAGAGGTCGAGCACGCGACGCACCTTGCCGGCATCGCTGATCGGCAGCACTCCGTCGGCGAGCATGTCGCCGATGAAGGAGCGCGGGATCAGCGCCCGGCGATCGCTGTGGAAGCGTACGCCGTGCATGTACGCCGCGCCCAGCAGATAGGGCGCCGGCAGACGCAGGGCGATGCGGGCATCGATCAGGGTGAGCAGCCGGGCGCGCTCGGCCGCCGTCGGGCGCAGGTCGAGATAGGGTTCGAGCCGGTCGATCGGCAGGCGCAGGCCTTCCAGCACGAGGAAGGCCGCCTCGTCGTGCGCGTTGGTCGTGCCGTGGCCGTAGGCCAGGCGCGCGGCGCGAAATCGGCTCGCGGCAAAGCGGAAGATTTCACCGAGGGTATCGAGAGAGGGTTTGTTGGCGGCAGGCATGCCGGCCTAGATTACCTCACACGGATCTCAAGCTTCTGGGTAAATGACATGGCGGGCGCACTCGACGGGCTGATCGTTCTCGACCTGACGACGCACCTGTCGGGTCCCTTCTGTGGCATGCAGCTCGGCGATCTCGGCGCCGACGTGATCAAGATCGAAAGCCCGCAGGGTGATTCCATGCGCGGTGCGCCGCCCTTCGTCGAGGGCGAGGGCGCGCCCTTCATGCTGTGGAACCGCAACAAGCGTGGCATCCGGCTCGATCTCAAGGACCCGGCCGACCTGGAGGTGTTCTGGGAGCTGGTCGACGATGCCGATGTCGTGCTGGAGAATTTTCGCCCCGGCGTGACGAAACGCCTGGGCATCGGCTGGGATGCGCTGCATGCGCGCAATCGGCGACTGGTGTTGGGCTCGATCTCCGGCTTCGGCCAGACCGGCCCTTATGCCAGCCGCGGCGGCTTCGATCTCATGATCCAGGCGATGTCCGGCCTGATGTCGGTGACCGGCCCCAAGGACGGCCCGCCCTATCGCATCCCGCTCGCCATCTCCGACGTCGGCGCCGGCCTCTACCTCACCATCGGCGTGCTGGCGGCCCTGCAGGCGCGGCAGAAGACCGGCGAAGGCCAGTGGGTCGAGACCTCGTTGCTCGAGGCCACGGTGTCGCTGGGCGTGTACGAAGCCGCCAACTACTTCGCCAACGGCAAGCGGCCGGAGAAGCTCGGACAGGCTCATCGCGGCTCCTCGCCCTACCAGGTCTTTCAGACATCCGACGGCTGGCTGACCATCGGCGGCGCGCAGCAGAATTTCTTCCGCAAGCTCTGCACCATGATCGGCAAGCCCGAGCTGGCCGACGATCCGCGCTTCAGGACCAACGCCGAGCGCGTCAAGAACAACGACCTGATCGTCGAGCTCCTGCAAAAGGAAGTCGCCAAGCGTAGCACCGCCGACTGGATGACCGCCCTGGAAGCCGAAGGCATCCCGGCTGGACCCGTGCTGCATCACGACGAGGTCTTCACCGATCCGCAGATCCTGGCGCGCGGCATGGTTGCCGAGGTGGAGCACGCCAAGGCCGGCCGGCAGAAGACGCTGGGCGTGCCGCTGAAAATGTCGGCGACGCAGGGCGGCGTGCGGCGAGCCGCGCCGACGCTGGGACAGCACGATGCGGAGATCCGCCGTTCGAGGGGCAGGGCGAAAGCCAGGGGAGGCAAGTGATGGTGGCGGCAAGAAGCATCATTGCGGCGCTTGCACTGATGCCGGCTTCGGCCCTGGCGCAAAACGGCTACAGCTTCACCGACGCCGGCGAATCCATGGTGAGCTACGGCGTGACCTCGACGCGGGCGGCGATGAGCTGCGCTTGCGCACGCGCGGCGGCAAGATCCTGATGTACTTCGGCTGGGCCGACACCGCCCTGCCGCCGGTCATGGCGATCGACTACTACCTGAAGTCAGTCGCCGCCAACGGGCTCGCGACGCCGGAGTTCTTTCGCCTGTTCATGGTGCCTGGCATGTTCCATTGCCGCGGCGGCGTCGGGCCGGAGCGGTTCGACGCCATGACGGCGCTGATCAACTGGGTCGAGAACGGCGTCGCGCCGGCCGCGATCGTGGCCTCGCAAGTCGACAAGGGCAAAGTCGTGCGGACGCGCCCGCTCTGCCCCTATCCCTTCGTCGCCCGCTATTCCGGCTCGGGCAGTCCCGACGAGCGGGCCAGCTTCGCCTGCGAGGCGCCCGAATAGAAGCGGCTAGCCGGGCCGGTTCCAGCGCTGCTGCCGGTCGGGGATGCCGTCGTTGTTGCGATCGCGGTCGTAGCGGTTGGGAATGCCGTCGCGATCGTCGTCGCGGCTGCCCCAGGATGACCGCGGGTACGGCCGCGGGCTGGATGTCGGCACCGGCACGGGCACGTACCGTGTCTGGGTCACGACCTGCGGCGCCGGGCGATAGTAATTCGGCTGACTGTAGTAGCCGTAGTTCGAGCCGTAGTAGCCGCTGCTGGGATAGCCGTATCCGCTCGAGTAGCCGTAGCCGCTCGGATAGCCGCCATAGGATGTTCCTGGATAGCCGTTCGCTTCGACGCAGCCAGTCGCTGAGGCCAGCAGCCCCGCCGCGATGAGCCAGCTCGTTGTGCGCATTTGTTCCTGCCCTCGTTGGAAGGGGTTGCCCGGGCTGTGGTTCCTTCCCAATAGGTGTACGGAGCGGACCGTGGCGACGCGGCGGCGTAACGGCGAATAGTTTTGGGCGCGCAAAGGCCGGCGTCCGTTTCACCGGAAGCCGGCCTGCAGATGAGGCCTGACGCCTCAGCTAGCGCTGATAACGGTCGGGAACGCCGTCGCCGTTGGCGTCGCGGTCGTAGCGGTTCGGGATGCCGTCGCGGTCATAGTCGCCGTTGGGGCCGCGCCGCGGGGTGCGATTGGCGGTGTAGTAGCTGCTGCTGTAGGACGAGCTCGGATAGTAATAGCCCGACGAGTAGCTGCGATTGTAGTAGCCGCTGTTGTACGACGTGTTGGGGTAATAGCCCCCGTCCGTCGTGCACGCCGCCGTCGTGGCAACCAAGCCGGCCGCCAACAACCATTTCGTGGTGCGCATAGGACCTCCGTTGCGACAGCCCGGATCGAGGGCTTGTCCATGCAACGGTTTACGAAGCGACCAGTGCCAGCGTGCCGACGAAATCTATTTCTTCGTCACAGCTCGCGGCGTGGAACCGCGCCGAATAGCGGCTTTTTGCCGGCGACGCGGTGTCGTCCCTACAACGCCCCCGGTGCCGGACTCTTCGATGGCTTGGCGTTGAGCTTGGGCGGGTGCGTGACGATCGACTTCAGGTCCGGCACGGGCTTGCGCAGCCGGGCGATGTTCGGCAGCGGCCGGCCGAGGCCGGGGATGGCCTTGAAGGCCCGTTCCATGGCGTGCGCGGCGCCTAAAACCTCGCCGTCGCCGCGGAAGCGGCCGATCACCTGCAGGCCGAACGGCATCTTCTTGTGGTCGATACCGCAGGGCAGCGAGACCGCGGGATTCGAGGTCAGGGTGACGAAGTATTTCGTCGCCATCCAATGGTAGTAGTTGCGCAGCTTCTTGCCGTCCATCTCGTCGATGTAGAGCTGTTTCCACGGGAAGGGCGAGAAGCCCACCGTTGGCCCGATCACCAGGTCATAGTCCTTGTAGAGCTGCTGGAAGGCTCGGAAAATCCGCGTCTGCTCGCCGTGCGCCCAGGCGAAGTCGGCGAGCGTGAGCTTGGCGCCGATCTCGTAGTTGGCCACGATGTTCGGGCCGAGCATCTTGCGGTTGTTGGTGTAGGCGTCGTGGTAGCGCGACAGGAAGCTCACCGCCCGGATCACGTCGAAGCAGCGATCGGCGCCGCCATAGTCGACCTCGACCTTGTCGAGGCTGCGGAACAGGTGCTTCATCGCCTTGATGCGGGCACGGAGGGTTTCGCGGATGCCCTTCTCCACGGGCGCGCCGCCGAAGTCCTCCGTATAGGCCACGCGCAGGCTGCCGAGATCGACCGGCCAGGGCTCGGCGTAGGCGTCGGGCTCGAGCGGGAAGGACAGCGGATCGGCGTCGTGCTGGCCGATCTGTGTGGCGTAGAGCAGGCAGACGTCGGCGACGTTGCGGCCCATTGGTCCCAGAACCGAGATCGGCGTCCAGCCCATGGCTCGGCGCTCGACCGCGACCATGCCAGGCGAGGGCCGGAAGCCCACGACGCCGCAGAACGCCGCGGGGTTGCGCAGGCTGCCGCCGGTGTCGGAGCCGGTGCACACCGGCAGCATGTCGGTGGCGAGCGCCGCCGCCGAGCCGCCCGACGAGCCGCCGGGATTGAGCATGGGATTGAACGGATTGCCGGTGGCGCCCCACACCGGGTTGCGGCTGTTCGAGCCGGCGCCGAATTCCGGAACGTTGGTCTTGCCGACCACGACCGCGCCTGCCGCGCGCACGCGCGCCACCATGACGTTGTCGTAGGTCGGTACGTAGTCGCGGTAGAGCGGCGATCCGTAGGTGGTGAGAAGGTCCTTGGTCTCCTCGAGGTCCTTGATGCCGGTCGGCAGGCCGTGCAGCAGCGGCAGGTCCTCGCCGCGCCGCACCGCGGTCTCGGCCGCCTTGGCCTCCTGGCGTGCGCGCTTCACCGACATGGCGGTGACGGCGTTGACCGCCGGGTTCACTTCCTCGATGCGGTCCAGGCACGCTTCGAGCAATTCGACCGGCGAAATTTCCTTGGTGCCGATGCGGCGACGCAGTTCCACGGAGCTCAGCGAGACCAGTTCTTCGTTCGACATTGTTCCCCCCGACGTAAGGACAGAGCTTAGCTCTTCCCGTTTCCTCGGGGGAAGGGCACCATGGTCGCGGGAGGAGACGACATGGCGCATGCGCTGAGAGAGAAGGCTGCAATCAGTGGAGTCGGCGACACCGCCTATACGCGCGGCACGCCGAAGAGCGCGCTGGCCCTTCAGCTCGAGGCGAGCCTTGCCGCGATCGCCGATGCAGGGCTCAATCCGCGCGATATCGACGGCGTCGTGCCTTATTTCCCGGGCGGCGGCATCGCCGAGGATTTCATCGCCAATCTCGGCCTGCCCGATCTCAAGCTTTCTGTGTTCGTGCCGATGGGCGGCGCCACTTGCGTCGCCGCGATCCAGACGGCTGCGATGGCCGTGGCCACGGGCGTGTGCAAGCACGTGCTGATTTCGGTCGGCCGCACCGGCTATTCCGGCGCGCGCGTCTCGACGCGCCTGCAGCAGTTCCCGCAATTCGCCCTGGCGGCCGAGTTCGAGGCGCCGATCGGCATGTTCGCGCCGGCCCAGCTCTACGCCCAGGGTGCGCGTCGCCACATGCAGCTCTACGGCACCACCACGCGCCACTTCGCCGAGATCGCCGTGGTGACGCGCGAGCATGCGATCCTCAACGGCAACGTCGTGATGAACAAGCCGCTCAGCGTCGAGGAGCATCACGCCTCGCGCATGATCTCCGATCCCTTCCGCCTTTTCGACTGCAGCCTGGAGAGCGACGGCGGGGCCGCCATCATCGTCAGCGCCGCCGACCGCGCGCGCGACCTGAAGAAGCCGCTGGTCACGGTGATGGGCGTGGCGGAAGGCCATCCCGAGTCGCCGGCCTCGATCGCCCAGCGGCCGGACCTGCTGGAGTTCGGCCTGGCCAAGGCGGCCCCGCGTGCCTACGACATGGCGGGTGTCGGTCCGAAGGACATCGACGTCGCCGAGATCTACGACTGCTTCACCTTCACCGTGATCAACCAGCTCGAGCTCCTGGGCTTCTGCAAGAAAGGCGAGGGCGGGCCCTTCATCATGGACGGTCGCATCAGGGTGGGCGGCGAGCTGCCGATCAACACCCATGGCGGCCTTTTGAGCCAGGGCCATGTCGTCGGCCTCAACCACGTGATCGAGCTGACGCGCCAGCTGCGCCGCCAGGCCGGCAAGGCGCAGGTCAAGGATGCCGAGGTCGGGCTGGTCACCGGCTACGGCGACATGGGCGACGGCTCCGTCGCGATCCTGCGGAGGGCGGCATGAACGCAGCTGTACCTGAGCGTCCGCTGCCGACGCCGACGCGCGAGAGCCAGCCCTTCTGGGACGGCATGCGCGAGGGCCGCTTCATGGTCCAGCACTGCTCCGCCTGCGGCAAGGCGCGGCATTATCCGCGCCCGGTCTGCCCGCATTGCTTCTCGATGGAGAGCACCTTCAAGGAGATGCCGGGCACCGGCGCGATCCATACCTGGACGGTGTGTCACCATCCCTTCAATTTCTTCTTCAAGGCATCGGCGCCCTATGTCGTGGCGCTGGTCGACATGGATGCCGGCGTGCGCGTGAACGCGCCGCTGCGCGGTATCGCCGAAGCCGACATCAAGATCGGCCAACGCGTGAGGCTCGGCTTCGAACCGGTCAACAAGGACGTGACCTTGCCGTTCTTCGTCGCCGAATAGGATCTCCAGGGAGCAGACAATGAGACGTTCGACCTTCATCGCGGCCGCTCTGTCGGCGGCCGTGCTGCCGTTCGCGGCGCTGGCGCAAGCCGACTATCCCAACAAGCCGATCACCTTCGTGGTGCCCTATCCGCCGGGCGGCGTGAACGACGCCGTGGCGCGCGTCTATGGCGACAAGCTCTCGGCCGAGCTCGGCAAGCCGATCACCATCGACAACCGCGCCGGCGCGGCCACCACGGTGGCATCCAACTTCGTCGCCAAGGCGCCGCCTGACGGCTACACGCTCTATGGCGGCGGCACGTCGCTGGTCATCAACCCGACGCTCACGGGCAACGTGCAGTACGACCCGCACAAGAGCTTCGACTACATCTCGCTGATGTCGTTCACGCCCTTCATCCTGCACGTCAACGCCGACTTTCCGGCCAAGAACATGGCCGAGCTGATCGCATTGGTGAAGGCCAACCCCGGCAAGTTCAACATCGCGAGCTCGGGCATCGGCGCCACCAACCATCTCGCGGCCGAGCTGTTCAAGGCGCAAACCGGGCTGAACCTGGTGCATGTGCCCTACAAGGGCGGTGCGCAGGCGGGCCAGGACGTGGCCTCGGGGCAGGCGCAGATGATGTTCTCGGCTTCGCTCGAGGCCAAGCCGTTCCTTGCCTCGGGCAAGACACGCGCCATCGCCATCTCCAGCACCAAGCGGTCGCCGGCGTTCCCCGACATCCCGACGGTCAACGAGGCGGCGGGGCTCACCGACTTCGAAGCAGTGTTCTGGACCGGTCTCGTCGTTCCGGCCGGCACGCCCAAGCCGATCATCGACAAGCTGCAGAAGGCGGTGGCCAAGGTCGCGGCCGATCCCGACATGATCGAACGCTTCAAGCAGCAAGGCGTGGAGATCCGCGCTTCCACCCAGGCGGAATTCCTGGATCACCTGGCCAAGGAAGAAAAGCGCTGGGTTACGCTGATCAAGGACAAGGGCATCAAAGCGGAGTAGCCGCTGGGCGTTCATGCTCTTCCGGACCGCGAGCCTCCAGGCTCGCTCATGAAT
>JAEZHS010000763.1 GCA_023436825.1 Pseudomonadota bacterium
CCTCTCCAATTCGCGCGTGCTGCAGATGGTGATGGACAGCCTGCGCTACTGGGCCAACGACATGCACGTCGACGGCTTCCGCTTCGACCTCGCCACCATCCTGGGTCGCGAACCGCACGGCTTCGAGGAGGATGGCCGCTTCCTGGATGCCTGTCGGCAGGACCCGACGCTCGGCCAGGTCAAGCTGATCGCAGAGCCGTGGGACCTCGGGCCTGGCGGCTACCAAGTCGGGCGCTTCTCGCCGGGTTGGGCGGAATGGAACGACCGCTATCGCGATACGGTGCGCGGCTACTGGCGCGGCGATGAAGGGCAACTGCCGCAGCTCGCGGCGCGGCTCACCGCATCGGCCGACCTGTTCGCCAATCGCGGGCGCAAGCCGTGGGCCTCGATCAACTTCGTGGCGGCGCATGACGGCTTCACGCTCGCCGACCTCGTCACCTACAACGACAAGCACAACGAGGCGAACGGCGAAGACAACCGCGACGGCCACGGCCACAACCTTTCGGCCAATTACGGCGTCGAGGGACCGACCGACGATCCGGTGATCCGCGAAACCCGGCTTGTCCAGATGCGCAACATGCTGGCGACGCTGCTGTTGTCGCGCGGCACACCCATGCTGCTGGGCGGCGACGAATTCGGGCGCACGCAAGGCGGCAACAACAACGCCTATTGCCAGGACAACGAGATCACCTGGGTCGACTGGACCGGCATCGGCCCGGATGGCCGTGCCCAGGCCGAGTTCGTCCGCAAGCTCTTGATGATCCGCCGGGCCTTGCCGATGCTGCGGCGCGGCCGCTTCCTGACCGGGGCCTACGACGAGGAGATCGGCGTCAAGGACGTGACCTGGCTGAGGCCGGACGGCGCCGAGATGATGAAGGAGAACTGGGAAGACGGCCAAGCGCGATGCCTCGGAGTGCTGCTCGACGGCCGCGCCCAGGAGACCGGCATCCGCCGGGTCGGCGACGATTCGACCCTGCTGATCATCGTAAATGCCCACACCGACGCGGTCCCGTTCACGCTACCGGCAGCCGCGGGCGGCAGCCGCTGGATCAAGCTTCTGGACACGCACAAGCCCGGCGACACCGCGCTGGAGCGCTCGCAGTTCGGCAAGCGCATCGAGGTGCCGGGCCGCATGTTGATGCTGTTCGTGCTGCAGCCGACGCGCACACCACGACGCGCAACGGCTGCCGAGCGATCATTCCAGCGGGTGGTGCAGGCCGTCGGCGAAGCGGCCTTGAAGGCGGTGCGCTTCGGGTTCGACTGACCGCTTGCCCATCTCCGCTGGCTGTCGCGAAGCGATCTGCGCTTGCAAGGCGGTTACCGACTGGCAGAGACGTGCGGCCATCGCGCCGACATGGAGTGAGTGGCCCCGCCGGAATCGAGCCGGAAGGCAAGCTCGTCGGCGTGGGCACGCGCTTCCTTGATCAGGCAGGCAACCAGACGAGAGTCTCCCGTTTCCACCGAAAGATCCCCAGTCATCAACAGAATCATCGCCATCGAGCGTGCCTCTGCGTCATGCGGCTCGAGCATCAGGCGGTGGCAGGCGGCCAGCAGGAACTCGATTTGCTCAGCGCGCGGCAACGGCCGATGCTTGCGTATCGCTTCATGGCCCCTCCATAAGCTCCCTTCGAAAGGCGGCCACGAGCACGGATCGGTTGCGCTTGCGAGGCGATTTCGCGCTGCGTCGACAGCCTAATTTGCGGTCGCCATGGCAACAGCGAACCGCGCGCCGGCATTTTTCCGTCAGGAGGACGAAGCATGGCGCCCAGCAGATGGACATCGATCGGCTTCGACCTGCCGGATCGCAGGCCTGCCGGAGGCATGAGTGGCGCGGCATCGCCGGTCTTGCGTGTTCTCGCCGAGCTGCAGGCCGAGATCGACCGGCGCGGAGCGGCGGCGCGTCAGCTGCTCATCGTCGTGTTCAACCTGGAGCGCGGCGGCGCGCGTGTTGCGCTTCGCGAGCGGCCGCTGGCCGAGGACTACCCGCCCCTTGCCGCCGTCTTCGAGAAGATCGCCAGCGCCTGCGCTCTGGATCGCATCGGCGTCCATCAGCTGCGATGCATCATGTTCGAAGAGGACGAGGTCAGGCTCATGTTGATCAACGGCCAGGGCGAACCGGAAACCTACATCTTCCCGGTGCGCCCGGCTCGAGTGTCATAACGGAGACGCTCCTCCGTTGCGGGTTGGCAACGATGCCGTCCCGGAGTCGTTGCCGTTCGAGGTTGCAAAGCCAGCACCATGAAACACGGCATTTCCCTGTGGCGGGCCTACGCCTATGCCTGGATCACGCTTGGTCTGTTCCTGTTCTCCCTGGCCGGACACCGGCTGTTCGGCTGGTTCGCCTATGTCGACGAGCAGACCGCCCACGGCCAGCCGATCGCGGTCGGCGGCTACACGGTGCTGATGCTGCGCGACACGCCGGAGAATTGGCAGTCGGAGTTCCTCCAGCTGCTGTGGCAGGTCGGCGGCTTGGCATTCTTCCTCCATCTCGGCTCGCCGCAGTCCCGTGAAGGCGGCGAACGCAAGGAGGCGAAGCTCGACGCAATCCTGCGCCAGCTCGGGCTCGACGGCGAGCGCGTCAGCGGCGAGCTCGACCAGAAGTATCCGCGGCCCTGATGCCGACTGAGGCCCTGCTGCAGAACTTCCTGATGTTCGTCGTCGTGCCGGTATGGCTGCTGGCCGGCCTGGCCGACTATTTCTGTCATCGCGCCACCGACATAGAGCGCACGAGCGGCGTGCTCGAATCTCTGCTGCACCTGTTGCAGTTCGCTCTCGTCGGCGTGCCATTGCTGGCGGCGCTTTTCCTGGAGATCAATGCGGCCGTGCTGCTGATCATGCTTGCCGGCCTGGTGCTTCATCAAGCCACCGCCGTCTGGGATGTGCGCTACGCCAACGCGACGCGGCATGTTTCACCGGCCGAGCAGCATGTTCACGGCGTACTGGAAATGGCGCCCGCGATCGCCACTGCCGTCGTCGCCATCCTGAAGTGGCCCGACTTCCTGTCTCTGTTCGGCATCGGCGACGCCCGCTTTGCCCTGGAACCGAAGCACGTCCCGCTGCCCGGCTGGTACCTGGCCGCCCTGATGTCGGGCGTGGTCGCATTCGGCGTCCTGCCCTATGGCGAAGAGTTGCTGCGCACGCTGCGCGCCGGCTCGGTCACCAGAGCACGAACGAGGGCCTCTGGATCATGAGCCAGAAGATCGCCAGCACCGCGGCAAAGGCGGGAAAGCCGAAGGCGAACCACAGGCCGAACAGCCGGCGATAGTCGTCCGGCAGCGGCGTGCCGTCGCGCACCGCGGCAGCCGCCCGATCGCGCATGCGCATCTGCATCCAGATCACCGGCAGCCAGAAGGCCCCCGTCACCAGATAGAGAACGATCGACAGGAGTATCCAGCCTTCGGTCAGCGGATAGCCGACGTGGAAGGCGAGCCAGACGCCGGTGACCGGCTGGGCGACCACGGCTGTGGCCGTGAACAGGAAATCGGCGATGACGACGATGCGGGCGACTCCGGCCACGACCTGGGGCCTGCCGTCACGATGCGCCAGCAGCATGAAGAAGGCGATGCCCGCCCCCGTGCCCAGCAGCACGGCGGCGCCGATGACATGGGCGAACTTCAGGACGAAGTAGAGCATCAGCGGTCGTCGACGAGCCCCAGCGCCGCCAGGTGCAGCGCGAGGATCGGCAGCACCTTCAGCATCGGCCCCATCGGGTCGCTCCACAGCCGCGGCACGAGCACGGTACCGATGATGGCGTAGACGATGGTGACCATGATCGCGGCGATGATGCCGTTGCGCGCCGTCCGGCGCCAGCCGATCGCCAGGCCGATGCCGATGTCGCACAAGGCCCCCGCGATTACGACGGCGACGGCAGGCCAGCCGAAAACCCCGCCCTCATGCATCAGCGAGAGTCCGTCCTGCCAGCCCGGACCGAGAGCGATCGCGCCGGTCGACAGCCAGAACAGGGCGCAGATGATGAACATCCAGGGCCGCAGCAGATAGAGGCGGGCAAACCATCGTTCCTGCACCGAGGCGGGTTCGGCGGTCATGACGCGCTCGATGTCGCGGGGCGTGATGCCGGTGAGCCGCATCCAATGCGTCGGATCCCCCGGAGCCGCCTGAAGGAGCTCCCGGGCCGCCGTGCTGCGCATGGCGGTGCGCCAACCCAGCGTAGCCATCAGGTCGCCGAGGCCCAAGGCCGCGGCCGCCAGCCAGCGCGGCATCCGTACCTGCTCTGCCGGCCGCCAGCCGAACCAGCGGCGGAACAGGCCGACCAATTCCTCGAAACGCCAGGGATGGGGCCCGACGACGTCGAGAACGACCTTTGCCGGCGCGCCCGGCCGCAGGAAGAACAGGATGGTTTCAAGGACGTCGTCGATGTGGACCGCCTGCAGCGGAGCGGCCTGTTGCGGCACCGGCAATACCGGAAGGGCGGCCAGGCCGCGCAGCAAGGCAGCGCCGCCGAATGCGTTGCGGCCGATCACCACCGATGGACGCAGGATCACCCAATCCAGGCCACTTTCCATCAGCACGCGGTCACCGGCGCGCTTGCTGCGCGTGAAATCGGTGGCGGCGCGTTCGGCGCCAAGCGCCGAGAGGTGGACGATGCGGCGGATGCCGGCCTCGGCGCAGGCGTGGTAGAGCGCCGCCGGTCCGATCTCATGCACGGCCTGCAGCGACTCGCCGGGGTCGTTCTGCAGGGCGCCGGCGCAGTAGACCACGGCATCGACATCGGCAAGATGGCTGCGCCATACGGCCGGATCGGCCGCGCGGGCGATATCGAGTCTAACGTGGCGCAGCGGCGTGGCGCTCCTGGGCGCCGCGCGGGAGACGCCGATGATGGTCGCGCCCGCCCCGTGCAGGCGGCAGGCAACGGCCGCACCGATGAAGCCGGTCACGCCGACGACCAAAACAGTCTTTCCGGCCAGCACGGGACGGGTCCTATACACGGCATTGGATGGCGCGTCGTTCACTGGAACTCCGTTGACCATGAACGACATAGCCAAAGCGGCCGTTCCCGCATGACGACGCGCAAAAGAAGAGCGGCCCGCCATGGGGCCGCTCTCTCACCAGCCTGAACGCGCTAGCGGCGATGCGCCCACCCGCGGCGCGCCGCCTCGGCGTGGCCGCGTGAATCGCCGTACCAGCCGCGGCCCTCGTCATCATCGTCGCGGCTGCGAGAGCGCGAGCCGCTGCGGCCCCGCCCGCCGCGATCATCATCGTCATCATCGTCGCGGCGCGAGCGGGCGGCCCGGGAATGACCTTCCGAATCTCCGAACCAGCCGCCATGGCCGCGTCCGCGGCCGCCGCGATCGTCGTCGTCATCCTCGTAGCGGCCACGGGAACGGCCACGCTCACCACGATAGTCATCGTCGTGTTCCCGACGCTCGCGTGCGGCTCGCGAATGACCCTCGGAATCGCCAAACCAGCCGCCACGGCCGCGACCACGACCGCCGCGGTCATCGTCGTCCTCATCGTAGCGGC
>JAEZHS010000770.1 GCA_023436825.1 Pseudomonadota bacterium
TCGAGCGACCATCGAGCAACGCGCCGTTCATGGCCTGCATGGCCGCGGCGCCCTGATCATCTGTTTCCATCTCGAGGAACGCGAAGCCGCGGCTGCGGCCGGTCTCGCGATCCACGATCACTTTTGAAGAGGTAACGGTGCCGAACTGAGAGAAGGCTTCAGACAGACGCTCAGACGTGACCGAGTAGGGCAGATTGCCCACAAACAATTTGCGACTCATTCAAGGCTCGGGGCTGGAGGAAGGATTGAGCGGAGTCCGGCTCGCGCTTGCTGGACGACTAGGTCCAAGCGTTTCGATGACATTTGACAGAAGACCAAGAAGCTCACGAGAAGACGTTGACCGGCGTAGCGCTCCGCGACTGCGCCGAGACTCATGATGATGCTCTTCGGCCAGTATCGCAATGCAGGCTTTATGCGCTGAATCACGGCGCGAGTCCACCGTAAGCGGATCACGAAGATGGCAGGGTTGAGAACGATTTGTGCAGATCACACAATCGACATGGAAATCGGAGGAATTGCATGTTCGTCGACCATCGGACGCATGACCTAAAGCTCGCGCCGTCCGAGAGTTTCTCGCGCTCCACGAAAAAGAAGGGCAGCCTGCACGGCAGAAGCATCGCGCCGGTCGGCTTCCTCGCCCTTGAAGTCGGCAATATGAATGGGATCGTGCATACCTGGACCCGGAAGATTTCACTCATTGCGCCAGACTCGTGCTGCCAATGCGGTTTGAGCCGTCTTATTTGCAGAAGAGCCGAGAATATGTGAATCGGTCGAACAACAAGATATAGGTGCCACCTGCGCTTTCACCTACGAACTAAGGGAACGTCATGACGACCTCACACCCGCGCCGCAGCGGCGCACAAGTCCTGATCGATCAGCTGCGCATTCACGGCACCGACACGATCTTCGGCGTGCCAGGCGAAAGTTACCTCGCGGCGCTCGACGCGCTGTACGCCCAGCGCAATTCCATTCGCTACATCATCTGTCGCCAGGAAGGCGGCGCAGCCAACATGGCCGAAGCCTACGGCAAGCTTACAGGCAAGCCTGGCATCGCCTTCGTCACGCGTGGCCCCGGCGCCACCAATGCCAGCATCGGATTGCATACCGGGTTCCAGGATTCGACGCCGATGATCCTGCTGGTTGGCCAGGTGGCGCGTGAGGCGTCCGACCGCGAGGCCTTCCAGGAAATCGACTACCGCCGGATGTTCGGTCAGATGGCCAAGTGGGTGGTCCAGATCGAAGATGCGCGCCGCATCCCGGAACTGATCAGCCAGGCATTTCACACGGCGTTGAACGGCCGGCCCGGCCCGGTCGTGGTGGCGCTGCCCGAGGACATGCTGGTCGACGAGGTCGAGGTGGCCGACGCCGGCCCCTACAAGATCGCGCGCGGCGCGCCAGCGCCCGACGACATGGCGAAGCTGCGCGAGCTACTGGCCGCGGCCGAGCGCCCGATGGTGATCGTCGGCGGCGGTGGCTGGACCGCCAAGGCCTGCGCCGACATCAAGGCCTTCATTGAGGCCAACGACCTGCCGGTCTGCGCCTCGTTCCGCAACCAGGATCTGTTCGACAACCGCCATCCGAACTATGCCGGCGATCTCGGCGTCGGCGTCGGGCCGGCGCTGGGCAAGCGCCTCAAGGGCTGCGACCTCATCATCGCCGTCGGCCCGCGGCTCGGCGAAGCAACGACCGGTGGCTACACGCTGTTCGACCTGCCGGTGCCGAAGCAGAAGCTGGTGCACGTCCATGCCAGCGCCGAGGAGCTCGGCCGCGTCTACCAGGCGACCTTGCCGATCAACAGCGGCATGGCGAACTTCGCTGCCGCCGCGAAGGCGATGAAGCCGGTCGACGGCAAGCGCTGGAAGGCCGAGACCGCGGCGGCGCACGCCGAGTATCTCGACAACATCAAGCCCGGGCCGCTGCCCGGCACGGTGAACATGGGCGAGGTCATCGCTTGGCTGAACAAGCGCCTGCCTGACGACGCCATCGTCACCAACGGCGCCGGCAACTACGCGGCCTTCCTGCATCGCTTCTTCCAGTATCGCGGCTTCAAGACCCAGCTCGCGCCGACCAGCGGCGCCATGGGCTACGGCGTGCCGGCGGCAGTGGCCGCGAAGATTGCCGAGCCCAACCGCATGGTGGTGTCGCTGGCGGGCGACGGCTGCTTCCTGATGAACGGCCAGGAGTTCGCGACCGCCGTGCAGCACGGCGCCAACATTGTGATCACCGTGGTCGACAACGGCATGTACGGCACCATCCGCATGCACCAGGAGCGTGAGTTTCCGACGCGCGTGCACGGCACCGATCTCAAGAACCCCGACTTCGCGGCCTATGCGCGGGCGTTCGGCGGCCACGGCGAGACGGTCGAGAAGACAGAGGACTATGCCGCGGCCTTCGAGCGCGCGGTGGCAGCGGCGAAGCCCGCCATCATCCATGTGAAGACCGATCCCGAGGCGCTGACCTCGCGCATCACACTGAGTCAGCTGCGCGAGCAGTCGCTGGCCAAGCAGAAGCACTGAGGCCGATACTCAGGCCGCGAGCAGCGGCACGCCGTAGGCCCTGAAGGCCCGATCGCGTGTCACGATCGTGAGATTCTCCTCCAGGGCCTGGGCGATCATCATCCGGTCGAACGGATCCCGATGATGATGGGGAAGGTTCTGCAGGCGCAAGATATGGTCGGGCGCGATGGACAGCGGCTCCGCACCGATGAGGTTGAGCGCAGCCGGGATGCTGTCGGGCAAGGACAGTTTGCCGACCGATATCTTGATCGCGATTTCCCACATCGCGGCGATGCTGACCAAGCGCTCGTTGTCGGGGTCCTCCAGCGCCTTTCGCGTCCCAAGCGCCAGCTCGGAAGGTCTCGAGACCGCCCAGATCAAGGCGTTCGAGTCGACGAGCAACCTCACTTGTCGTCAGCTTCCTTCAGTACATCGAACATCGCTTCGATTTCCGCGTCCGTTTCGGGTGAATCCCAGCCCGGCTTCAGGACCACTTTGTCCTTCCAGGCACCCAGGCGAATCTTCTTGCGAGGCCCTGCATAGGGCGCCAGCCGGGCGACTGGCCTGCCGGCCTGGCAAATCACGACCTCCTCGCCGGCCTGCACGGCGGCGATCAGCTTGGAAAGCTGCGTCTTGGCCTCATGGGTGTTGACGTATTTCATATTAGCTAACTTAGCTAATCAGCGAGGCGCTTTCAAGATCGCGCTTGCCTGCCGCCATCTTCACTTATATACGGGCGTTACCGTGGAGATTTGAGCCGACCGGCTTGCGACCACGTTAAACATCGCTAAAAGGTCGGAGAGGCCCACAAGCCCCCGTCCTGTTCGGTCGGGGGTTTTCGTTTGTGCAACCTGTCAAAGGAAGGGGCACAGGCGCTGAGGAGAAGGGCCATGGACGGAGCGATTCCCAACAAGAAGGCGAAGGCTGACCAATCGACGTGGCGGCCGCAGACGCGCGCCGTTCGCGCCGGACAGCAGCGCAGCAATTTCGACGAGACGTCAGAGGCGCTCTACCTCACCTCGGGCTATGCCTATTCGAGCGCGGAGGAGGCCGAAGCCACCTTCAAGGGCGAGAGCGCGCACTACCAGTATTCGCGCTTCGGCAATCCCACCGTCAGCATGTTCGAGAATCGGCTGGCGGCGCTCGAAGGCGCGGAAGCCTGTCGCGCCACCTCGACCGGCATGTCGGCCGTGTTCTTCGCCCTGCTGGCGCTGCTCAAGGGCGGCGACCGCATCGTCGCAGCCCGCCAGCTCTTCGGCTCCTGCCACTACATCGTGGCCGACCTGCTGCCGAAGTACGGCGTGCAGAGCGAGTTCGTGGACGGCGGCGATCTCGCGCAGTGGGAGAAGGCGTTGTCGAAGCCGGCGCAGGCCGTGCTGTTCGAATCGCCGTCCAACCCGATGCTCGACATCGTCGACGTCAAGGCGGTGTGCGATCTCGCCCACAAGGCCGGCGCCAAGGTCGTGCTCGACAACGCCTTCGCCACGCCGATCCTGCAGCGGCCGCTGGAATGGGGCGCCGACATCGTCGTGCACTCCGCGACCAAGTACATCGACGGCCAGGGCCGCACCCTCGGCGGCGCGGTGCTGGGCTCCAGGGAGTTCATTCTCGACAAGCTGCAGCCCATCATCCGCAATACCGGCCCGTCGCTCAGCCCGTTCAACGCCTGGGTGCTGGTCAAGGGCCTCGAGACGCTGGGCCTGCGCATCGAGCGGCACTGCGCCAACGCAGCGCGCGTCGCTGACGCGCTCGCGACCCACTCCGCGATCGGCCGCGTGCTCTATCCCGGCCGCAAGGACCATCCGCAGCATGCGCTCGCCATGAAGCAGATGTCGGGCGCCGGCGGTGTCGTCACCTTCGACCTCAAGGCCGGCAAATGGGCGGCGTTCGAGACGCTGAACCGGCTGAAGCTGGTCGACATCTCCAACAACCTCGGCGACGCCAAGAGCATGGTCACGCATCCGGCGACCACGACGCACATGCGCATCGGCCCCGAGGAGCGGGCCAAGCTCGGCATTGGCGACGGCACCGTGCGCATCTCGGTCGGCCTCGAGGACGCCGAGGACATCATCGCCGACCTGGTGCAGGCACTGGGCTGATATTTTACTGGACCGCACGCCTCCAGGTCCGCTCATATCTTCCGGACCGCGCGCCTCCTGGCGCGCTCATGAACATGAGCGAGCGAGACGCTCGCGGTCCGGAAGAACATGAGCGGGCCTGGAGGCCCGCGGTCCGGCAAGAGGGTTGACCATGTCGCTGGCGCAACGCCTGTGGGACGTCAACGCCGATTTGGGCGCGCGCATTCGCATACACGACTTCGTGCAGGGGCTCGGCGACGGATCCCTGCCGATCGAAAGCTTCAAGCGTTACGTGGCGCAGGATGCCTACTTCCTCGAAGTTTTCGCGCGAGCCTATGCCTTCTGCCTCGCCAACGGCACCTCGCGTGACGACCTCCATGACTTCTCGGAACTGATCTCGGGCGTCGTCGAGGAACTCAAGCTGCACAGGAGCTACACCGAGCGCCTGCAGATCGACCTGTCAGGCGTCACGCCGATCGCTGCGACCAAGTTCTATGTCGAGTTTCTCATGAACACCGCCCGGCGCGGCAAGCTGGGCGAGACCATCGCGGCGATGACGCCCTGCATGCGCCTCTATGCCTGGCTCGGCCAGTCGCTCGCCAGGACCAAGGTTGCGCCCGCCTATGCCGACTGGGTGAAGACCTATTCCGATCCCGGCTTCGAGGCGCTGGCGGTGCGGTTGGAGGCCTTGCTCGACAAGCATGCCTCCGACACGCCTGCCGTGCGCGCCAACTACCGCCGGGCCATGGAACTGGAACTCGGCTTCTTCTCCGCCAACCTTTAGCTGGGGCGCGTCATGCTCTTCCGGACCGCGCGAGGTCCGGAAGAGCATGAATCACAGCGTCGCTAGCTTCTCCATCGAGCGTTCGAGGGCGCCGTGCAGGTCGGCGGTGAGCTTGGCGCCCATGGCGTCGCGCACCTCCTGCTCGGCGGCGGCCCATAGCGGGAGGGCCCGCTTGAACATGGCGCGGCCGGCCGCGGTCGCCACCAGCTCATGACGCCGCTTGTCATCCGACTGGGCGCGCTCGATCAGGCCGTCCTTCAGCAGCGGGCCGAGGTTGCGCGTCAGCGTCGTGCGGTCGGTGGCCAGCAGGTCGGACAGCCGGCCAATCGACACCGGCCCCTGGGCCGTCACGAACCCCAGCAGCGAGAATTGCGAGATCTTGAGCCCGGTCGGCGCCAGATGCTTGCTGTAGATCTGCGTCACGCGCCGCGCCGCGCCGCGGATGCGGAAACAGGTGCAGTCGAGAGGCGACAGGCGGAGGCCGGACATGGCGGACAGATTAATGCCGGCGCTTGCGACGGCCAAGCATAAACGTGTATATGCACACAAATCGCGATGACGGAGACGATGATGAGCGGCGCAGACGGCGATGCAGGTTACGGTGTGGTGCCTCTCGAGCAGGCCCGCACCATGGATGGGCTCACCCTGTTCAAGGGCCTGCTGGAGGGCCGTTTTCCGGCGCCGCCGATCAGCAGGGCGCTGGGCTTCCGGGTATCGGAGGTCGAGCTGGGTCGTGTCGTCTTCGACTACATGCCGGTGTTCGACCACTACAATCCCCTGGGCACCGTGCATGGCGGCATCGCCGCCACCCTGCTCGATTCGGTGATGGGCTGCTGCATCCACACCACGCTCAAGGCCGGAACCGGCTACACCACGGTCGAGATCAAGGTGAACTACGTGCGCGCCATGACCGACAAGACCGGCCCGGTAAAGGCCGAAGGCAAGGTGATCAACGTCGGTTCGCGCATCGGCACCTCGGAAGGCAAGCTCTACGACAGCGCCGGCAAGCTCCTGGCGCACGGCACGACGACCTGCCTGATCTTTCCGATCTGACATCACCGTCATCCCCTCATGTTCCTCTCCCCGCTAGGGGAGAGGAGGCTTGAGGTGCGCTAAACTATGGCCATGCCCCAGGCCACCGCTGAGCAACGCCTGCTGCGCCTGTCGATCGGCGTGACCGTCGTGGTCTCGCTGTTCGGCGTCGTGTTCGGTCTGCTGTCGGGCTCGCTGTCGATCGTGTTCGACGGCGTATTCGCCGCCATCGACGCCGCCATGTCGGGACTGGCACTGTTCGTCTCGCGCCTGGTCAGCCGGGAAAGCGTCAACCGCCGCTTCCAGTTCGGCTACTGGCACATCGAGCCCATGGTGCTGGCCTTCAATGGCGGCACGCTGATGCTGCTCTGCTTTTATGCCTTCCTGAACGCCGTCGACAGCTTCCTGGCCGGCGGGCGGCAGCTCGATTTCGACTGGGCGATGGCCTACGCCGTGATCGTCTGCGTCATCTGCTTCGGCATGTTCTTCTACGAGCTCCACGCCAACCGGCGGGTCGGCTCGGATTTCGTGCGGCTCGATGCACAGAGCTGGCTGATGTCGGCCGCCATCACTTCGGCCCTGTTGGTTGCCTTCGGCATCGCCTGGTCGCTGCGCGGGACGCCGTACAGTCACCTCACGCCCTATGCCGACCCCGTCGTGCTGGCGCTGCTGACGATCTGCCTGGTGTTCGTGCCGATCCGCACCGTGCGCAAGGCACTGCAGGAGGTCCTGCTCATCACGCCGCCCGAGCTCGACGCCAAGGTTCGCGGCGTCATGGACGGCGTGATCGCCCGCCGCGGCTTCAAGACCTACACCAGCTACGCCGCCAAGGTCGGCCGCGCCGAGTTCATCGAGATCCATCTCGCGGTGCCCGAAGGCATGCGGCTCGACAACGTCGCCGAGGTCGACGCCATCCGGCGCGAGATCGCCGATGCGCTGGGCGGCGAGGGGCCGCAGCGCTGGCTCACCATCGATTTCACCGCTGATCCGCGCTGGCTTTGAGGAGGGGGCGCCCAGCACCTCAGAGGAGCGGCACGCAGCACCGCGTCTCGACGGGTGGGCAACATCACAATTGTTGCCGGCCTTCGAGACGCATCGCTTCGTGATGCTCCTCAGAGTGAGGTCGGTCCGCTAATCCGCCAATGATTGTAGGGCCTTGCTCGATTTGACCTTTTCGCGCGAACGTCCCATGTCAGGACTTCAGGATCGTCGCATGTACACAGCCACAACCCGTGCCATCCAAGTGACCGTCAGGCCGCAATATCTGCCCGATCAGTCCGATCCAACAAAGTCGCAATTCGTGTGGGCCTATTTCGTCCGCATCCAGAACGCGGGCGATGTCGCAGTGCAGTTGCGCAGCCGCTACTGGAAGATCACCGATGCGCTGGGCCGCATGCAGGAGGTGCGGGGACCGGGCGTCGTCGGCAAGACGCCGTTGCTGCGTCCGGGCGAGATGTTCGAGTACAATTCCGCGACGTCGCTCTCCACGCCCTCGGGCTTCATGGGCGGCGCCTACCAGATGGTGAGCGAGTCCGGCGAGAACTTCGACATCGAGATCCCCACCTTTTCACTCGACCTGCCAAGCCCGACTCGCCAGTTGAATTAGGGCGCCGGCTCAATTGAGGGAAACGACCATGAACAAGATGGTGAAGAAGAGCGAGCTGATCTCGCTGGCCACGGGGCTGACCCGGCCGTCCCGCGAGGAAGCCGAGGCGGCGGTGCGCACCCTGCTCCGCTGGGCCGGCGACGACCCCGATCGCGAGGGCCTTCTCGGCACGCCCGATCGCGTCGTGCGCTCCTACGAGGAATTCTTCCGCGGCTACGACGAGGATCCGCGCGAGATGCTGCAGCGGACCTTCGAGGAGGTCGAGGGCTACGACGAGGTCGTGGTGCTGCGCGACATCCGCCTGGAATCGCACTGCGAGCA
>JAEZHS010000015.1 GCA_023436825.1 Pseudomonadota bacterium
GAAAGGTCCCTCGCTTTGCTCGGGATGACAGCCCCTCAAGGCGCCTCGGCCACCTTCATGGTCTCCAAGTCGGCGGTGAGGATCTTGCCCTTCGTCTCGGGCCCCAGCGCCACCGCGAGGATGACGATCAGCAGGAAGACGATAGTGCTCACCATCATCGGCATGGCGAAGCCCATGTTCCGCTCGACGGCGAAGTAGCTGATGACCGGGGCCACCAGGCCGCCCCAGATCGCGCCCTGGTGATAGACGAAGCCGGAGGCCGTCGCCCGCACCTCCGTCGGGAACCGCTCACTGAGATAGCTAGGGTTCTGACCGTAGATCGAGCCGCCGAACACACCCTGCAGGATGAAGCCGAACACGATCCACAATGGATCGGTCGTCCAGAGATAGAGCGGCGTGACGAAGACCGCGATGACACAGGGCACGATGATCGCCGGCCTGCGTCCCCACTTGTCGGCGACGGCGCCCCACAGGGCGGAGCCGGCGAAGACCACGATGTTGGCCCAGAACAACGGCGTCGCCACCATGCCCGGTGTCCAGTTGAGCTCCTTCTGCAGATAGGTCGAGAACAGCGCCCAGATCGAGTAGTAGACGCAGAACGCGGCGCCCATCCACAGGCAGCCGGTCAACGTATTGAAGAGGTGCTGGCGCTTGAAGATGGTGAAGAGCGGCGCCTTCACTTCGGCCTTCTTCTCGGTCTGGAGCCGCTTGTTCTCGACCCACACTTCCGGCTCCTTGACGTAGAAGCGGATCCACACGACCACGAGCGCCGGCAGGATGCCGATCCACAACAGGCCGCGCCAGCCGATGGCATCGAAGAGCAGGCCATAGGCCAGCGCCGACAGGGCGAAGCCCAGGCCCCACGAGCCCTGCAGGATGCCGCTCATGAAGCCGCGCGAGCGGGCGGGCCAGGTCTCCATCGCCAGCGCCGCGCCAGCTGGCCATTCCGCACCCATGCCGATGCCGAGCAGCGCTCGGACGACCAGCAGGAAGTAGAAGGAAGGCGAAAAGCCCGCGATGAAGTTGCAAATCGAGTACCACATGATGGAGATCATCAGCGGCGTCTTGCGCCCCATGCGATCGGCCATCCAGCCGGCGGCGGTGGCGCCGACCAGCCTGAGCCACAAGGTCAGCGTGAAGACGATCGCGACCGCCGTGATGGGAACATCGAACTCCTTGGCGATCGGCACCATGATCAAGAGGAAGATCGTGAAGTCGAACGCATCGAGCGTCCAACCGAGCCAGGCGGCGATGTAGGCATACCACTGGTCCTTGGTGGGTTCCTTCCACCAGGGCACCGTCGAAGAGGCAGGTATGTTGGACGCGGACATCTGCTAAACCTCCCATGTTTGTTATGAGGTTTACGCGTAGATACTCCGACTATCGGTACTGCAACGCCGTCATCGTGCGCCGCTTGCCGCGCACGAGCAATCGCTATGGCTGCACACTTGGTGATCCGGACTGTGATCTTTGCGGCCACATCTCAGGATGCGCAGCGTACTTCAGGCGGCGTACTTGCTGGCGCTGAGGGAGGCCCACAGCGCCTCCGGTCCGGCCTTGGCATAAGCCGCGCCGATCTTCTCGCCCCAGTAGGTCTCGCTGCCGAAGTCGCGGCGCCACACCCAGAGACGACGCGTGTAGTGGTGCAGGATGTGCTCGTGGGTGAAGCCCATGGCGCCCATCGACTGATGCGAGATGGCGGCGATGCGCTGGGCGAAGTCGGAGGCCTGGCTCTTTGCCGCGGCAATGGAGAAGCGCCCGCCATCGGCCAGGCCGCCCTCATCGGCGTCGCGCGCCGCGGCCTCTGCCGAGGCGATCGTGGCCGCGACATAGCTCGCAAGCTCGGCCAGCATGTGCTGGATTGCCTGGAAGGTCGAGATCGGCCGGCCGAACTGCACACGCTGCTTGCAGTACTCGGTTGCCGTCGCCAGGACCTTGTCGGCTGCGCCCGCCATCTGCATCGCTCGCATGACAGCGGCCAGTTCGAAGGCGCGGTCGGCGCTGACCGCCGATGGTGCGCTGAACTCGGTCGCAGCGTTCTCGAAAGTGACCGTGCCGTATGGCTCGCCGGCATGGCTCGGCTTGTCGTCGACCTTGGCGTTGCCCGCCGCGACAACGGCCAGAGTACTGCCGATCACGGTGACGAACCGGTCGGCCACGGAGGCGAACGGCACGCGCTCGACGGTGCCGCTCAGCCGCCCGCCGCTCAGCGAGAGATTGCCCAGCGCCAGCGTTGCCGGCCCGGCGTCGGGCGCGCCGCCGGCCGCGGCGATCAACAGGTTGCCGAGCGCGGTTTCCGCCAGCGGCACCGGCACGGCATGCGAACCCGCGGTGCGCAGCAGCGCCAGCATGTCGGCCAGCGTGCCACCCGCCCCGCCCTTGTCCTCGGGCACGGCAATCAGCGTCAGGCCCATCTCCTCGATCTCCTTCCAGAGATCGGCCGGCCACACGCCCTTCTCCACCTCGTTGACGATGGCGCGGCCCGAACGCTCCGTGAAGAAGCGGTCGGCGGTCTCCAGCAGCATGTCGCGGGTTTCACGATCCATCTTTCGTCTCCCTCAGCGCAGCCCGAGCCCGCGCGCAACGATGCCGCGCAGGACCTGGGTGGTGCCGCCCTGGATGGTGTAGCTCGGCGCCATCATGGTGGCGTACTGCGCGACGTCGAGGAAATCGGCGAGGTCCGCTTCGGTCGTGGCGTCCGATTCCGCGATGGCGCGGGCGATCTCGGGCAGATCCTGCTGGTAGATCGTGCCGAGGTCCTTCACCAGCGCCGCCTCGATCGCCGGCGACTTGCCGCCCTGCATCATCCCGGCCACGGCGACCGACATCTGGCGCAGCGTCCACAGCCGGGCGATCAGCCGGCCCAGGATCGACGAAGCGCGCTTGGCCGGCTGGCGGCCCAGCACACGCACGAGCTCGCGCAGGATGTAGAAGTTCTGCATGAAGCGCTCGGGGCCGGAGCGCTCGAAGGCAAGCTCGCTCGTCACCTGCAGCCAGCCGTCGCCTTCGTTGCCGATGAGACAGCTCTCGGGGATGAAGGCGTCGCTGAAGGTAACCTCGTTCCAGTCATGGCGGCCGGCAAGGTTGATGATCGGCCGGATGGTGACTCCTGGCGTCTTGAGATCGACCAGGAGCTGGCTCAGCCCCTTGTGACGATCGCCGTGCTGGCCCGACGTGCGGACCAGGGCGATGCAGTAGTTGTTGCGATGGGCGCCCGAGGTCCAGACCTTGGTGCCGTTGACGCGGAAGCCACCCGGCACCGGCTCGGCGCGCGTGCGCACCGAGGCGAGGTCGGATCCCGAATCGGGCTCGCTCATGCCGATCGAGAAGTAACATTCACCCGCCGTGATTCTCGGCAGGATCGCCTGGCGCTGCTCCTCGCTGCCGAAACGCAGCAGAAGCGGGCCGGACTGGCGGTCGGCCACCCAGTGGGCGCCGGCCGGCGCGCTGTTGCCCAGAAGCTCCTCGGTGATGACATAGCGGTCGAGGAAGCTCCGCTCGCTGCCGCCGTATTGCTTGGGCCAGGTGATGCCGATCCAGCCCTTCTTGCCCAAGGCCTTGCTGAACTCCGGCGAGAAGGTGTTCCAGCTCGCGAAGCGGTCCTCCGACTTCACCTTCGGCAGCGTTTCCTCGAGGAAGCTGCGGACCTCACCACGCAGCGCCTCGGCCTCTGCAGGCAGATGGAACGGCGGGAATTCGAGCTTGGGAATGGACATCGTCATCTCGATGGTTGGATGCTTCTTCTCTGTCGGCTAATCCTAGGCCACGCAACCAGGGAGTTTCGAGGGACGAATGCCGCGCCGGCCACCGCGCCTGCCGCCACTCCTGGCGGAATTCGACGACGAGGAGCGCGAGGCCGTGATGGCCGCCAACCGCGCCTTCTACCGCGCCTTCGCCGAACGCGACGTCGCGGGCATGGACCAGATCTGGGCCGCGACCGGCGCCATGGTCTGCCTGCATCCCGGCCAGGCGCCCTTGCACGGCCGAGCCGAGATCATGGCGAGCTGGCGCGGCATCCTGCGCCATCCCGAATCGCCCAAGGTGCGCTGCGTCGGCGAATGGGTGATCGGCCGGCCGGGCCTCGCCATCGTCGTCTGCCGAGAGATCCTGCCCGAGGGCCAGCTCATGGCGACCAACACCTTCGCCCGCCAGAGCGACGGCTGGCGCATGATCGGCCATCATTCCGGTCCGGTACCGCCGATCGAGACGGCACAGACGACGGCGGCTGCCGCGTCCGTCGCCGCGCCGCGCGATCGCCGCAAGCTGCATTAAGGCTGGGCGCGCGCCACTCCAGTGACGCGTCTTCTCATGCTTTTTTGGACCGCGCGCTTCCAGCGCGCTCATGAGCTTTGAGCGTGCTGGAAGCGCGCGGTCCGGAAGACCATGACGCGCCACTGGACTGGCGCCCCAGCATCATCGGGGCACCGGCCCATCGACGCGCAGCAACGGCCGCAGGCGGTCGTAGGAGATCTCGACGGTGTAGGGACCGCCCTCGTACTGATTGAAGGAAAGCTCCAGGTGATCTTCGAGGAACACGTAGCGGTTCGGCTGCTTCAGGATGTCGCCGAGATTGGGCGTGTTGATGTCGGCGCTGACGATACGTGTAAGCTCGCGGAGCCAGTTCGAGTTCGGCAGGAATACGCCTTCCGGTCCGACCGACTTGCCGGTGCGCAGATCGACCAGCGTGCCGCTCACGCCGACGATGCCGTGGGCGCCGCCTTCGTAGGCGTTGTAACCGAACTTGACGGAGACGGCGTTGGGACCCGGCTTGTAGAGCGTGAAGGCCTGTTCGTAGCGCCAGGGCGCGCCGTTGTAGTTGCCGTTGTCATTGTCGGCATCCGGACCGGGGACTGCCCGCTCGGCCGCTTCGCTGGTCGCCGACGCGAGCTGGCGATTCACGGCGGTGAAGTCGACGGCGTTGCTATCGAACTGCGGATAGCTCGCGTCGATGATGTAGGGAATGCCGCGCACCTTGCCGGCCCTCACCATCGCCTGTTCGCTGATGAAGGGATAGGCGCCCTCGCCAAGCCATTCGAGCTGCAGGGTGCGGTCGCGGTCCCGCGTCTCCAGGCATTCCTCGGTCTCCGACGGCTCGACGACGCAGGCGGCGGCCCGGTTGGCGAGCCAGCGGATTTGATCGGCGAGCAGATGATCCCTGGCGGCGCCGGTGAGCCTGCCCGCCAAAGCGGCATAGGTCCCCGCCATCTTGCGGTCGGCGGCGGCGAGCTCAGGCTTGCCGCAGATCGTGCGCTCGATCTCCGTCGCAGCCTTCGAGCAATCGACGCGCGACACGCTTTGCGCCGACGCCGCGCCGGCCAGCGCGAGGAAAATTGCGCCGGCAAGGGCGCAGCAGCGCACATTCCATGAGGAATGTGCTTTAGCGCGCGACCGGTCCATCGGAGCGCAGGATCGGCTTCAGCCTGTCGTAGGGGATGTCCACCTGGTAGGGACCGGCGGCATAGGGGCCGACGTCGTAGGAGTTGAAGACCACTTCCAGATGCTTGTCGGTCCAACAGTAGCGGTTCGCTTCGCTGAGCATCTTGGCGAGCTTGGCGGGCTCCAGCGCGTCGTCGAAGCCGGGCCTGTCGACGAACTGCTTCTTGAGGTCGGCGCCGACGAGCTGGGTCATGACGCGAAGCCACTGCTCGCCCGCCGCGAACACGCCTGGCGGCCCGACCACCTTGCCGGTGCGCAGGTCGACCAGGGTGCAATGGGTGGCGCCGTAGCCGTGCGCGCCGCCGCGATAGCTGTCGAATGACACGGAGAGGGATGCGGCGTGCCCGCCGGGTGGCCGGTCAACGGTGAAGCTTTGCTCATAGAACCACTGCTGCTCACGATCGGGCCCGTCGTCGGCCTTGGGGACCCATTCGTCGGTGAGTTTTTTCGCGGCGTCGGCAAACCGTGCGTTGGTGGCGGTGAAATCGACGTTGGCGACCTCGAAGCGCGGATAGGTGATATCGTAGGACCAGGTGATCTTGCCCAGCTTGCCCTGCTTGGCCAGCGTCTGCTCGCTGATCGCGGGATAGGTGCCCCGGCCGTAAGCCCGCAGGTTCGTGATGCGCCCCGCGTAGCGGTTCTTCAGGCAGTCCTCGATGCTGTCGGGATCGGCGCGGCAGGCGCGATTGCGATTGGCAATCCAGCGCACCTGGTCCTTGACCAGCTCATCCTTCGCGGCGCCGCTCAGCTTGTCGAGCAGTGCCGCATAGGCCGCCGCCATCTCACGGTCGGCCTTGGCGAGCTCGGCACTCTTGCAGATCGCGCGGTCGACGACATTGTCGGCCTTGGCACAGTCGAAGCTTGGCTTTTCCTGTGCCCAGACCGATGCAGTGCCGGCGCCCAGCACCAGGATCATTGCCGCCACTGACTTCGCCAGACCGGTCATCTCAACAAACTCCCGAGCGGACCATCGACACGCAGGACACCTCTCAGATCCGCGTAAGGTATGAAGACCTCGTAGCCCTTCATACCACGCTCGGTCGCCACTTTGCTCAGCGACAGCACGAGCCTGTCGTCCTCGAACAGATAATCCCGCGCGTCGACATCGCGCATGATCGACTCGATGTCGCTGGGCTCGCCCCTGTGATCGGCAACGGGAGGGTCCTTGGCGAGCTCCTGGCGGACGAGGTCGGCAAGGCGATGGCGCCATCCGTCGCCCGGCAAGAAGACGTCCTGTGGCTCGAGCACCTTGCCGGTGGAGAGATCCACGAGATAGCCGGCGAGATCGATGTTGATCGTTCCGCCCACCCATTCGCGCCAGAAGGTCACCGAGGCGACGGAGGGCGCCAGCCGGTAGAGCGAAAACGTTTGTGTGACCTCGCAATTGAGGCCCGTGTCGATGGCATCGAGGAGCGAGGTCTGGGCCAGCCCAGCGAAAACACGATTGGCCTCGGCAAAATCCGGCGATGGGCTGTCGAAGCGCGGATAGGCACTATCGACGGCATAGCGGCCTCGCGGTCCCTCGCCGGACTGCACGATCGCCTGCTGCGAAATGAACGGATAAGGCTCCTTGGCCAGAACCGCGATCAGACCGGCGCGCTGGCGGTAACGGAATTCCAGGCACTCCGCCTTGCGCGCCGGCTGGATGTCACAGGCCCGAAGGTCGGCCAGCCAACGCGCCTGATCGCCTTCAAAATGCGCCTTGGCCGCGCCGCCGAGCTTGCCGACAAGCGCGTCGTAGGCCGCCGTCATCGCCTGCTGAGCGGCTTCGATCCTGCCATCGGCCGCGGCCATTGCGGGCCACAGCGAGATCGCGGCCAGCGCGGCCGCGAACAACCTCATGCCCGCCTCCACGCCTTGAGCCGGCGCACCGCCTCGTCCATCTCGGCAGTCGAACCGGCGAAGGAGATGCGCAGCGTGCCGGCGCCGCGGGCCCGGTCGAAGTCGACACCGGGCGTCGTCGCCACCCCCGCCTCAGCGAGCATACGCTTGCAGAAGTCGCGGCTGTCGTTGGTGAGATGGGCGACATCGCAATAGAGATAGAACGCACCTTCGGCCGGGGCGAAGCGGTCGAAGCCCGCTTCGGGCAGCCCGGCCAGCAGCAGGTCGCGGTTGCGGCGGTAGCGTCGCACATGGCCGTCGAGCTCGTCGCGGCAGTCGAAGGCGGCGAGCGCGGCATGCTGGCTGAGGGTCGGCACCGAGATGAAGAAGTTCTGCGTCAGCCGCTCGATCGGCCGCACCAGCTCCTGCGGCACCACCAGCCAGCCGACGCGCCAGCCGGTCATGGAGAAGTACTTCGAGAAGCTGTTGACGACGATGGCCTGGTCCGACACCTCGACCGCCGACACCGTGTCGCCTTCGTAGACGATGCCATGATAGATCTCGTCGGAAATCAGCCGTACGCCGTTGTCGGCGCACCAGCCGGTCAGCGCCTTCATCTCGGCGTGGCCCACCATGGTGCCGGTGGGATTGGAGGGGCTCGCCACGATCAGGCCGTCGATGCGCCCCGCCTTCTTCAGCGCCTCGACGGTGGGCTGGAAGCGGTCGGCGGCCGAGGTCGGCAGGTCGACAGCTTCGAGATTGAGTGCCGTCAGGATGTTGCGATAGGCGGGATAGCCGGGTGCGGCGAGCGCGATGCGATCACCGGCATCAAAGCTCGCCAGGAAGGCGAGCGGAAAGCCGCCGGACGAGCCGGTCGTCACGATTACGCGCTCGGGCGATACCTCCGTCCCGTAGGCCTCGCGATAGTGCCGCGCGATGCGCTCGCGCAGCGCCGGGATGCCCAGTGCCGCGACATAGCCGATACGGTCGCTGTCGAGCGCGGCGTGCGCGGCGGCGAGCGCACCCTTCGGCGCCGGCGTGCTGGGCTGACCGACTTCCAGATGGATGACGGTATCGCCTGCAGCCTCTTTCTCGGCGGCTGCGGCCATGACGTCCATGACGATGAACGGATCGACCGCGCCACCACGACGCGAGAGCTTGCCCGACATCGCGTTAACGGCTGGTGGCGACGATGGCCAAGCCGCCGCCGGCCGGATCGATGGCGGTGCGACAGCTCGAGCCGCTGCCGCGCAAGCCCGAGGGGCAGGCGATGGCGTTGACCCAGCCGCCCTGCCCGGCCCGTGACGTCAACACATTGGCAAGCGGCTGGTCGCGCTCGATGGTGGCGTAGGCCACATAGCCGGTCGCCTGCGCCGCCGTCGCCGCGCCGCCGCCGGCGCCGACGAACGCGAATTCACCGTTGCCGGGATTGGCGATGATCATCGGGCTGACCGAGCCCGCACCGGGCGTCGCTGCGCCCAGGAGCACGCCGACACCGGGCACAACGGCACGCGCGCCGAAGGTCTGGCCCATCGACAGCGCGCAGGCCGCAGCCCCCGCCTTGCCGTCGACGGCAGCGAGACCCGCGAAGCCGCCCGAGTCGCTTGGCGTCGGCCCACTCGGCGCC
>JAEZHS010000023.1 GCA_023436825.1 Pseudomonadota bacterium
GTTGCCGACGGCCTGGCGCTTCGCCGTCGGCAGCCGCATCCGGCTGTCGATCGCCGGAGGCGACGCCGACCACTTCGTGCAGACGCCGCATGGCCGGCCTCCGTTGCTGACCGTCATGAGCGGCGCCGACAAGGCGACGCGCCTCGACTTGCCAACCGACGGGTAGTGGAAGGGACGGCGATGCGCAGCCCGTTATGGTTCGTTGTCGCCGGATTGATCGCGCTGGCGGGGTTCGCGGGCGCGCTGTTCTACCTGATGCCGCGGCTGAGCGCCGCCGACTCCGCGATGATGCGCGTCGTGGTGCCGGGCAACGTCCTCCTGACGCTCGACAGGCCCGGCCGCTACACGATCTACCATGAGAAGAAGAGCACGGTGGACGGCCGCTACTACGCCTCCGAGACGGTGAACGGGCTGCGGCTCCTCCTTACCGACGAGACGGCGCGCGCGCCGGTCACGCTCACCGAGCCGGCCGTGGCCTCCAGCTACACGGTCGGCAACAGGAGTGGCTCGTCGATCTATGCTTTCACGATCGATCGGCCCGGCCGCTACCGGCTGGCCGCGGACCTGGCCGACGGCCGCAGCGAGCCCAAGGCGGTGCTGGCCATCGAGCAGGGCATGCTGGGCGAGATGTTCAGCCTGATCTTCGGCACCATGGCCATCGCCTTTGCCGGCCTCGGCATCGCCGGCGCCATCGTGCTGGTGGTCCTGTGGCGGCGCTCAAAAGCGGTGGAACCGGCCCGATCCCAGGGTTAGCCTGTCGCCAAACCAGCGGCAGAAGACCGCGGTCGAACGGGAGGAAACATGCGAAGAGACGGCACGGCCGCGTTGGCGGCCGCGCATCGTGTTTGGGCGCGCCTCGAAGACGTCATGAACCTGGTCGCCGCCGCGGCGATCTTCTTTTTGATGTTCGTCGGCGTCTTCCAGATCATCGGACGCACGGTCTTCAATACCGCGATCTACGGCTACATCGACTACATGGAGCAGGCGAGCGCGCTGTTCGCCTTCCTCGGCATCTCCTACGCCCAGCGCGTCGGCGCCCACATCCGCATGGACCTGTTGCTGCGCGGCTTCTCCCTGCGCTTCATGTGGGCGATGGAGCTGTTCGCGGTCGCCGTCGCTCTGGTGATCATCGTCGTCCTGGTGGACACGACGTGGGAGAACTTCCTGCGCGCCTGGCAGCTCGGCGATTCGACCATCGACATCAAGCTGCCGATCTGGCCGACCAAGCTTTTGGTGCCGGTGGTGCTGGCGATCCTGGCGGTGCGGCTGCTGCTGCAGGTGCTCGACTACATTCGCCTGGTCCTCCATCCCGATGCCGAACCGATCGCCGTGCCGGTGATCGAGACCATCGAGGTGCAGGCCCAGAACGAGATCGAGGAAGCGCTCGGTCGCGAAGAGCGGAGGCCATGAGCATGGAACCGCTCACCCTCGGCATCATCGGCTGCGCGCTGCTGATCTTCCTCTGCGTTCTGGGCGTGCGCATCGCCTATGCCGCGGCCATCGTCGGCGCCTTCGGGCTGGCCATGCTGACGGGCTTCGGGCCGGGCCTGCGCACGGCCGGCGTCGTGCCGCACGCCTCGGTCGTGAACTACACGCTGAGCGTGCTGCCGATGTTCATCCTGATCGGCTATCTCGCCTACTACGCCGGCATCACCCAGGCCGCCTTCGAGGCGGCGCGACGCTGGGTCGGCTGGCTGCCGGGCGGGCTCGCCATCGCCACGGTCTATGCCGTGGCGGGCTTCTCGGCGGTCTCCGGCGCCAACACTGCGGCCGCCGCGGTGTTCGCCAAGGTGGCGATCCCCGAGATGCTGAAGGCGGGCTACAACAAGCGCCTGGCGGCGGGCGTGGTCGCGGCCGGCGCCACGCTCGATTCGCTGATCCCGCCCAGCGCGCTGCTGGTCGTCTACGGCATCATCACCGAGCAGTCGGTGGGCAAGCTTCTGGTCGCGGGCTTCGCACCGGGCATCTTCTCGGCCTTCGTCTACACGGCCATCATCCTGGCGATGTGCTGGCGCAATCCCGCACTGGGGCGGCCGATCACGGGCTACACTTGGCCGCAACGCTTCCAGTCACTGCCCGGCACGCTGCCCATCGTGCTGGTGATCGCCATCATCTTCTATTCGATGCTGTTCGGCTGGGCGACGCCGACCGAGGCGGGGGCGCTGGGCGCGCTCTGCGTGTTCGTGATCGCGCTCGCCAACAAGATGAAATGGCCCGAACTGCGTGGCGCGCTGCTCGAGACCGCGCGTCTCACGGCGGTGATCTTCACCGTCGTCTGGGGCGTCCTGATCTTCGTGCGCTTCCTGGGCTTCGCCGGCCTGCCCGAGGAGCTGGCGCGCTGGGTGACCGAGCTCAAGGTGGCGCCGATCTGGATCCTGCTCTCGATCTACGTGATCTACCTGATCCTGGGCACCATCCTGGAGGGCGTCGGCATGTTCCTGCTGACCTTGCCCGTCGTGTTTCCGGTGATCGAAGCGCTGGGCTACGACCCGATCTGGTTCGGCATCATCCTGGTCAAGCTGAACGGCATCGCCACTCTGTCGCCGCCGGTCGGGCTGGTGGTGTTCGTGGTGAACGGCGTGCGGCCCGACATCTCGGTGGCCGACATCTTCCGCGGCATCTGGCCGTTCATCTTCGCCGACATCATCACCATCGGCTGCCTGACGGCCTGGCCCGAGATCGTGACCTTCATCCTCGACGCCGCGTCGTAGCTGGGGGCGCCGATGGAGTAGCGCCCCCCAACGATGACTGGGATTTCGGCGCCGATCCCGCCTGGGTCAGCAGGAAGTTCAGCAGCTCCTTGCCCGGGATGCCCTGGCTCTCGCGCAGCTTGACCCATTCCTCCCACACCGGGTCGCCGCCGGCCTTGCGGAAGGCCGCCAGCTCGTCGGGCGTGAACTTCACGAAGGTGAGCTTCTTCTTGAACAGCGGGATGTTCTTTTCGTCTGCGGCCTTGTAGGCCGCCTTGGCCGCCGCCTGGGCGATCGGCTGCGCCTCGAGGAAGAGGTCCTTGTACTGCTGCGGCAGTCCGGCCCAGCGGTCGACATGAATCGGGGTCGGGCAGCCGACCGAGCCCAGCGCCATGTTCTCGGTGTACCACTTGCCGACCTCGTAGGTGCGGTACGACTGGTGCGCGTAGGTCGAAGGGAAGGCAGCCGCGTCCACCGTGCCGCGCTAGCCCATCTTATTCATCGTATCAGCCCGCTTCGATCGGGCTGTCGAGGCTGGCGGATGGGGACGTGAAGCATCGACCGTGTCGGCAGTAGCCAGACCCGGGTCGAG
>JAEZHS010000052.1 GCA_023436825.1 Pseudomonadota bacterium
GCCAATTGAGGCCGCCTTGGGCGCCGACATAAAAGCCCGGCCAAGTCGGATTGGAGGACTCGAACAACGACTGGGCACCGGCGGCAGACGGCAGTACAGCAAGAACGGCGGCTGCGACGATAGCGGAGCTTTGATGGGCATCCACCCCAAGCCCCCCGAGATACCGCCGATGCATGCGGGAGCCGACCGAACGAATGCTGGCTTCCGGCCAGACCAACGAGCGGGACATCCTGGCGATCAGTGGCCGCGGCATGATGGATGAAGCGCTGGCCCAGCCAGTAAGGGCGACGTAACGTCGGAGCATGAACATTCTCGATGCGCTACGCGGGGGCGGCGCACGCCAGCACTACCGACGCCGCGGCTACCACGTGTTCCGGGGAGCCTTCCCCGCCGAAGAAATCAACGCCATTGCCGCCATGGCCCGCACCGTCAGTGGCTTCGACGGCAAGCTGCGCCGGCAGGATGGTCTGTTCTCGACCAACGATTCCTTCCCGGGCACGACGCTGGTTCGTAACCCTCTGCTACACCCGCACCTCGGTCTGCCAAGGCCGCTGGAGCGGCTGGCGACTGCTTTGCGCTCGCTGGTCACCTCGCCGGCGCTTAGCAGCCATCTGCAGGGATTGGACGGCGAGCGCCACTATATTATCCACCAGGTGCTACTGTTCTTCGCCGCGCAGACCACTGACCTGCACCTCGACAGCTGGTCTCTCGACACGGCGCCGCTTGGGCGATCGCACACGGTCTGGATACCCCTGCAGCACATGGGCCATGATGCCGGCGTTCCGGCCGTGATTCCTTGGCCGATCGACCACGTCGTCCGGGAAGAGGCCCTTGGCCTCGTGCCCAGCGAGGCGGCCCCCCGAGACGAGCGGTACGAGCTCTACCACCGAGCGCTGCGCGCCAAGCTGCTACGTGGCAGTCCAGAGATCGCAACCTCGCTCATGCGCACCGGCGATTGCATGATCTGGTCATCTCTGACGCCACACTTCACGCTGCCGTCTCGGCACTTCCCGACGGAACGGCTATCGCTGCAAGTCCTGATCCGGCCGGCCCGCCTACCATGGGGCGACTTCATGAGTCAGCCCTACGGCAAGACGTCGGTGCAGCTGCAGCGCATATCCAATCGCTTTTCGATCAGGGTTGTAATGGACTGATGCCTTGGACCTGCCCGCGCCTGCGATCATCGGGCCTACATTCTGATTATCTTGTTAGCTGCCATCGTCGGTTGAACAATGCTGAAAGCGGCGGTCGAGCCGCCGCCGCTCATTGAACCTCCCAACGAGCCGCTCACTGACACAAACGAATGGGTATGGCTAGAGGTCGAGAATGGGCCACCCTCGCCGCCACCGACGGCATTACCGGCAGCGGCATTTGCTTCGGCGGTGCTGCCGGTGAGCGTGCCGCTTACCGAGCCGCTCACTGACACGCTCACGCCAGCGGCCTGATTGACGCTGCCGCCCTTCTGTCCGTTCACCAACCCCAACGGCCCACCGATGCCTGCATCGACATATCCGCGGCTGTCCGGCAGGTTGAAGGTCGTGCTACCATCGCCGGCTCCGTATGTCGTGCCGATAGCTGCGAAGAGGGCGGGATATTGCGCCCGGCTAACGGCGCTCCCGTCCTCTGCCAACCAGCCAGCCGGCGTCGCGGAACTGCGATTGACCTGCGATGCGCCAGTCGGGGTGGCTTGGACCGAATTGGCGATGCGAAAGACGCCCGAAGAGGCGTGATAGATCAGTCGCAGGATCGAATTCGGAGCGCACCAGATGGGCGGCAGGGGGTACCAATTGCCGTTGTAGAAATGGCGGATCGGGACGGCGCCAAGGCCGTTCACATTGAGGGTCGCGCCGGCGCTAGGGGCGACATGGAACTCGGCCATGAAACTCATGCCATCGATCAGGGCGCCCGGGGCCACGCTGTAAGTGAGCGTGTAGGCCGATCCACTGCCGGCCGTCAGTTTGGGCGCCGTCCAATTGTACCAGCGCTTGAGCGCACCCTGGTGGGCCCGCAGGACGTTGTTCACGCCCGAGGGCGCCATGCCTTCCGGAGCACCGTCCGGGGCGGCCGTGATGTTGGCGTTATCGTCTTCGTTCCAGTTGCTAGCGCCAATGTCCATCGGTCTGTCCTCTACCTACTAGGTTATGCATGGGGCTATTCGGCCCCGCGGCAAGCCCGCGCCTGGTCGCGCAGCCGGCCGTAGTCCGGCATCATCGTGCCCCGCACCATGCCGTCGCGTGGCAGAGCCGACAGTTCGTCGGCCGCCCGCCGCTGCTGTTCGGCGGAGTACTCGACCTCGCGCGGGCAAGCGTTAGAAGGAGCTGTCGCGCAGCCGGCGGTCGACGTCGTCAGGAGTGCGAGGGCCATGAGCGTCCGCATCGGTGATGCTCCGTTGGGTTTCGATGGTCTTGCCGAGCTGGTCGACGCGAGCGGCATTGCGGCCGGCAGATCGACCCTCGAAGTAGATCGCCGCGGCGCCGACGAGGACGGCGGCACAGGCGCCGGCAACCAGCCACAGCTTGAGCGTCATGTGCTCAGCACCTCCCCGCGCCGGCGCTTCTGGACGTAGCGCCAAAGCATGTAGACGCCGGCCGCCAGAGCGATGACCGACAGGGCCACGCCGCCGAGCTGCATGACGCTCTTCAGCGACGCACCCGTCGTGGCGATTGAATTCAGCACCGGCGTCACCTGATCGGCCACCGAGGCGGCGCCGGCCGCGACCGTCACGCCGCCGGCGATGACGGTCTTGCTTGTGGCAGCGGATGGCGGCGGTGCCACCGCCTGCGGCATGGCCTTTGCGGTAGGCGCGTCCTCTGTCAGGTAGCATGCCGTCTCGGCCGTGCGCCGGCGCGTCAGCCCAGCCACCTCCTGCAGCCGGCCGTTGACCATGGCCTTGTTCCACATGCCGAAGGCGCGTGCGGCACCCTGCCGATCGCCCCGCCGGTGCAGCCGCAGCACGGTCGAGCCCTTGAAGCCAGCGATACCGACGTTGAAGGTCAGCGACACCATGGCGTCGAATTCGTGCTGGGTCGCCTCGCAGGCGCCGAGCGCATCGGCGACCGCATTGCCGTAGCCGAGCAGGTCGGCCGCCAGCAGGCTATCGGCGTGGGCGGCGGTGATCTTGTCGCCTGGCTGGACACCATCGGTGTGGCCGTAGCCGATCGTCCACTTCCCGGCCGGGCAGAGGTAGGCCGTCAGCGACAGGCCCTCGAACTGCTGGATGAGGGCGCGGCCCTCTAGGCTCACTTCGCGTGGCATCATCTGCCTCCTGTTGGCGCTACCTGCCACAGCCGCCGCTGCAGCTCTTCGATTTGCTGGTCCTGCCGGTCGTTACGACGGTCGTGCGTGTCGAGCCGCAAGGCGTGCGCATTGGCGCGCCCCTCGCTGGTGCTGCTGAGCGTGGTTACCTGGATCTGCAACGCCTCAAGCTTGGCCGCCATCTTGTCGATCTGGTCGAGCTGCCGCCACGACAGGGCCGTGATCAGCGCCAGGCCGATCGTCACCAGCCAGCGATAGGCTTGCGTGCCCTTGGTGCCGTTGGCGGCGTCGCTCATCGCTACTCCTTCGGTTCCGTGGCCTTCAGGCGTTCGCGCTGCTTCGGCGTCAGCACCGCCTCGAGCTCGGCAATGCGGGCGTCCTTCGCGGTGACCTGCTCGACGAGCTCGGCTATCGTGAGCGCATCCTGACCGATGCGCTGGCCCAGGAACTGGGCGCCTTTGCCCGCGCTCATGTCAGGATGCCGCTCGCCTTGGCATAGCTTTCGGCGGCCATGTTGAGGACGTGCGCGATATAGGCATCGTTGGTCGCGAAGTGATTGGGGTTCGGCACGATGCGCTGCCCGGTCTCGTCGAGCACGTCGGGCATGCCCGCGTTGATCGTCTCGCGAGCCCAGGTGATGCCGCTGATCTTCTCGGTGCGGTGGGGCTCGGTGATGGTGATGTTGAAGTCGGCCATGATGGCTCCTTAAGGCTCGGTGGCGATTACCTGAACAGCGCCGGACGGGAACAGCATCACGAGCTGCGTCTTGCCGCTGCCGTTGTCCCGCATGTAGAGATATCCATTGTTGGCGGGAGGGGCCGCCGGGTCTGTCCGTTCAGAGAACGCGATGAGGCCGCTGCCGCTCTGCAACAGCAACTGGCGCATGGTGACGTCTCCGGTGTTTGCCACGGCGAACACCGTCGATCCGCCGACCCTGCCGTCGATCAGTCGCTTCGCGCCCGAGCCTACGGAGGTCTCGGTCACGTTGATGTCGAGAGCCGTGTATGCGTCGGCGCCGCCTTGTTGGATGGTCGGCGTGATCTTCGCAAACTTGAGCGCGCTGCTAGTTAGACCGCTGCCATTCGACGATACCTCGAACAGACACGCGGCGCTGCCGCCCGAGCGAAGCACCGTGGTTGCGCCGGTGTTTGGATCGAGCCTGATGATGTTGCCGGCGGCCCCGATCTGCATGATGCGATTTGTGCTTCCAGTGCCGGCGGCGTCCGTCTGGATGACGAACGTATTGCCGGCCCACTGAATGCGCGCACGCTCGTAATTCAGGCCGTCCGTGTAGGTATTGTAGATATTGAGCCACTGCGCCGTGGTGCCGTTGCGCAGCGCCAGGATATCGTTGCTATCCACCGCGACGGACGCCGCAATGGTTCCGGCGTTGTTGCTGACACGCAACGTTGCATCGACGGGCGCGCCAAGCAACGTACGCGCCGCGAACCCAACGAGGCCGCCGCTGTCGGCGATGAAGTTGGTTGCCCGAATTTGCTGACCGACCAGGCCGGCGAGGATTGCCGCCGAGCTGAGTGGCTGATTTCCGATGCGCATCGCCCGCTCCTATCCGAAGTACCAGACGTTGATCTTGGCGCTCGCCGCTTCCTCGAGCATGCGCACGTCGCCGAGCGGCGTGGTGACCTCGACCGACTGGCCGACTGCAATCAGCATGTCAGAGGTGGTCGGTGTGCCTGGCGTGCCACCGGCGAGACTGAGCCGGATCGCCTGGTTCTCGGGCACCAGAATCGCCCAGCTCGCATTCGACGGCGGCGACAGGCTCTTCACGGTCGAAAGCGACGTGATCTGCTCTTTGCCGCAGTAGACGGTCTTGGCGGGGGTGACGGGTGTAGTACTCATTGGCTGGCTCCTCGATGCTGAGCAGGGTGGTTGAGGCTCGGCTGCACGATGCTGAAGGCGCTGGATACGCCAGCCAGATCGCCGCTGACGCCGACGGAAATGTTGATGTTGGCGGCGCGGAGGTCGATCGGACCCGCAGCGAAGTCGCCCCCAAGGGTAATGCAGCGGATCACACCACTCGGCGTGTCACCGCTCGCCCCGCCTATGGCCGAGTCGGCATTGTCCTTCTCGCTCCAGTTCGCAGCGCTGATATCCATCTTGACCCCCTTGAGGTATGTGTGCGGGTTCGCGTTCTTCACCGCCATTGGCGACTGAAGAGATCACCGGATCCGGGCGTGGGCTCCGGGCCAACGATCGGCCTGATCTCGCCCGTGACCGGGTTACGCTGGTAGGCCTTCGTCGGGTCGTAGGTTGGCCCGAGGTACATGCGACCGTTGCCCTCGCCCAACGGCACCCACACATTCCCCTTCGTCACGCTCTTGGGCGGATTCATCGATGTGGCGGGCGCCCTATCGAGGCCCTTGGCGACCGCCTCGTTCGCAACCATGCGCATCCTGGCGCGCAATGCCTCGTCCCATGGCCGGCGTTGGTCGAGCATCATCGCGAGGTGCGCCCGGCGCAGGCTCTGGTCTTCGGCCTGCTTCTGCATCGCGTTGCTCATCTGCAGCCCGGTCATCAGGCCCGGCGCGATCCCGGACGACCAGCTACGTCCGGCGGCATCGGCCTGGCTGATGCCGGCGCCGGCGCCCATGAGCAGGCTGCCCAGCATGGACCATCTGTCCGGCGATGCTGGCTGCAGCTGCAGGTAGGGGTTGGTCGCCAGGGCGGCCGTGGGGTCCATCCAGTCGGCCATCAGATGCCTCCACCGATCCAGCCGCCGCGGGCGATGACGTCAGCCGGGATCGGTCCGCGTGAAGAGCCGTACGTCGCGCTCGCCGCCGGATCGCCCTTGAAGCCTGTCAGAAAGTCGGTGAGAGCACCGAGGCCAACGCCCAGCCCCGCGCCGAGCCCCGCAATGCCATCGCCGACGTTGAAGCCCGGCGTGGGAGGCGGCGCGGACACGTTGAGACCCGGCACGGTCATCGACGGCGGCGGACGGAAGCCCACGGTGGCAAGCTGGGCCAGCAGTTCAGGTGTGAAGGGCGCCGTGAGGCCACCGGCGCGAACATTGAATCCAGGCATCAGAGTTCTCCTTGCAGTGCGTTCCAATGGGGGGTTACTTCGGCGGCAACCGCTGCGATCCTCGCGCGATAGGCGCCATGCAGATCGGGATGGTGCTTGCGCAGATACGCGGCGCGGCCCTCGTTCCACCACGCCGGGCACGTCGCGCATTCCGGCGCGTTGACCTTGTGTTCGTAGACCCGGCAGATCGGCGCACCGACCTCGCGCAGGAACTCGAACACCCGGTCGTGCGACCACTCCAGCAACGGCAGCCAGAGCTCGTAGCCCAGCGAGGTTTCGCCGCCTTCATGCGGCAGCCGTGCGAGATCGGCACGCTTGGTGCCGCGGATCACCAGCGACACGCCGTCCTCGATCATCCGGCGGTGCATTGGCGCCATGAGATTGGCGGCACAGCACTCGAAGCGATCGACGATGCGCCGCCGACTGGCGCCGATCGCAAGGCCCATCGGCGTGCTCGTCGTCGGCACGAGGTCGCTCGGCAGGCCAACTGCTTCGGTCCATGCCTTGGCATCCGTCTCGATACGGCGAAAGTCCGGTACCATCGCCTCGACCCTGTCGACGATCTCGCGCACCTCCGGGAGAAGGTCGCCGGTGTCGACGTGGTAGAGAGCGAGGCGGTCCCAATGCGGGCGCAGCAGATACACCAGGGCAAGGCTGTCCTTGCCGCCGCTGAAGTGAAGGGCTCCGCGCCCGTGGCGATCGAGGGGAGTCATCAGAAGAACACCAGCGCGCTGCCGGCGAGAGAAGCTGCCGGGCCGATGTATTGGCCGGCGCCACCGCCTCCCCCGCCGCCGGTGGTCCAGCCCTGGGTCGTGCCGCTGCCGAGCGTCTGGCCGCCGGGAAACATGCCGAGGTAGCGCTGCGCCATGCCCGTGAGAAAATCGGGCTGGGCATTCGCCTCGTACATGTACCTGGCGTTTGCATCATCCCTGAGGCGCTGCGCGTAGGCGTCGGCCGAATTGCCCAAACCCAGCAGGGCGCCGATGTTCTGGTAGTCCATCGCCTGGAAGCCCGGCAGCAGGCCGATCGCCGAGCCCTGCTGACCACGTTCGAACTGATAGGCCTGATTGCCCGCCTGTGTCGCGGCGCCTGCGAGATTGCGACCCAGGGAGTCCGTGGCGGACTCCACCAACTTGGCCGCCGCATTGCCGGCCTGCGGCGTCCTGCCGGCGCCCTCGAACATGCCGCCGATGCCGGGAAGCACCTGCTCGTTGAACGCCTTGATGACCGGCTGCTGCGCGTAGTCGATCGCGCCCCGGAAGTATGGGTTGCCCGACAGGTCGAGGTACTTGCCGCCGATCGTGTCGGCGATTTGCGACAGGGCCGCATTGCGTGCCGGATTATTGCTCAGCGCGTTGGCCGCGTACTGCCAGCCTGTCGTCTCCGCCGACTGGGTGCGCGCGCTTTGCGGCGCGACGGTGCCGCCCGGGTAGTAGCCGGGCGCGTCCGGATGCTCGCCCTGCCAGGCGCGAAGCTGCTCGATCTGCTTCTGCAGGTCGCCCTGGATGTACGGATGCGGTTCCGACTTGCTCTGGTTGCTCGTGCTCTGGACCTGCATGCCCTGCGTTGGTTGACCGCCCATCAGAACCTCCTCATCCATGAAGCTTTGCCGTCGACGACGATCGGCGCGCCGCCGAACAGCCGGACGATGCGCCGCCAGCCGGCGCGGCTTTGCGTTCCCCAGACATGCGTGCAGCCGAGCGAGCGTGCCCATGTCTCGACCTCGGCCAGGAAGTCGGCCGCCCATTCGTCCATGCGCGACCCGCCGACCAGCCAGAGCCGGCACCCCTTCTCGCCGATCAGCGTGATTTGCGTGGTGGCGGCAGCGATCATCTTCCTGCGCTCCTGCGGAGCTCCCGCCTTCGCCAAGGCTGCGGCGGGCAAGTCGGAGGTAGCGGGGGCCTGCCCCCCGAAGCCTTGGCCGTCGAAGATGCCCCACAGCTGCGCGTCGCCCTGCAGCAGCCTTTGGATGACCTCTTCCTCGGTGCCGCCGTCCGTGCGCCTGGTGGCGCGCTCGAGCAGCGGCCATGCATGACGCCAGATCGGCCCGACGTCGCGGAGCGGGATGCCGGTGGCGATCATGTGGCGATCACGTAGTTGAGGATGATCGTCGGCTGCACGTTCTGCGATGCGCCGCCGCCGGCGGTCTGGATGCTGATGCCGGTGACGTTGCTGCCCGTGTTCGGTGCGCCCCCGACGACGCCACTGGTGCCGAATATTCCGACGTTGGTGCCGTCACCGAACGCGGCGCGGCCCGTGTTGCCCGCGTGGGGGATTTCCTGGCCGGCCGTCACGAAGTGAGCATGGTCGAAGTTTCCATGAAGGTGGCCAGGGTCGCCGACCCCATGGCTGTGCTGAGGCATCCGCTGGTCGCCACCCGTCGCGCCGAGCGTCGCGCCATCGATGCCCGACACGCCAGCGGTGAGCCGTGTCGCTGTCGCCTCCCTGCCCGCGGGAACGCGGCCGCCCAGATCGGGCAGATTGAACGTGGTCGAGCCGTCGCCCGCGCCATAGGCGGTGCCGATCGCGGCGAAGAGATCGGCGTAAGTCGTGCGCGAGACCGCCTGGCCACGACAGAGCAGCCAGCCGTCGGGGGCCGTCGCGCCGGCATATGGCATGATGCAGCCCGCCGGCACACCCAGCAGCGTGTTGTAGTCTCGGATCAGCACGTTCACCCGCTCGGTGATCGAGCGCGTGTCGGCCGTCACGGGCAGCGCGGGCAGGCTCATTGCACACCTGCCGGCCGGGCATCCAGATCATCTATGCCCTGCATGTTCTGCCACGTCTCACCCGCAGCCATGGTGGCGCGCACCCTGAAGTAGCGGCCGCTGCCGTAGACCGGCGCCATGCCGGCCGGCGTCAGGCCGACGGGCGGTCCCCAGCGCACGATCAGTTGCTGCTGCGTCTCGCGCGCGCCGATCGCGATCGTCGGGGATCCACCATCGATCAGCGGCCGACAGCCGCGGACGACCGACCTGGCGCCGTTGCCTGGGTTGAATTCCCCCGTCTCCACGGTGGCCGCGAGCGGCGACCCGGAGAACGAGCCGCTGCGATGCGATGCATCGAAGGCGAACAGCAGCAGCGACAGCCGGCCCGTCCAATATGACGAATCGAGCGAGTAAGGCAGCGTCTCGAGCGAGCCGAAGGGGTCGAGCTGCTCCAGCGTGTAGGCCTGCTGGCTCACGCCGCCGAACACGAGCTCGCAGTCGAGGACCGCGCGGCTCCATCGCTCGGTGTGCCAGTTGTAGATCAGCAGGCGGTTGGGCGTGCCGTTGTTGCCGTTCGCCGGGTAGGCGAAGACGTAAAGGCCGCGCACCGGGTCGATCGCCGACGAGCTGCAGAAGTGGCTGGCCTCGTCGAACTCGGCCCAGAAGGTGCGATCGACCTTGCCGCGGCCGATCGGCGTGATCGCCTGGCCGGCGCGCACCATGTAGAAGCCGGACTTGTGCAGGAAGAACGCCATGTCGAGCAGGGCGGCGACGCTGTTCGGCACACTGCAGCCGATGTCGTTGGCGATCTTGTCAATGCGGAAGACCACCGGCGGACCTTCGTAGGTCATGCGGCGCACGCTGGTTTCCTGGAAGATCAGGCCGTACTCGCCGCCAACCAGGCCGGTGACATTGCCGCCGTCGGGCAGGTCCTGCAGGTCGGCCTGGGTGGCGAGAGAAGGTGCCCAGGACTCGGCATTGTTCAAGCCCGACCACTGCACGCGCTGGGGCGTGCTGCCGATCTTGCCCATCAGGACGAAGTCGCGGACCGTCGTGATGAACGTGCCCACCGGCGGCGAGCCGCCCAGCGCCATCCAGTTGGTGCCGAGGCCGAGGTCGAACTTCTGTGGGACGTCGACGCCGTTGACGGCGAGGGCGAGCGTGCCGAATTGCGTGAAGCGCCACAGATTGTCGCCGCCCGGCGCGTAGGGCCCGCCCGAGGTGCGCGACACGTCGTTCCAGGACGTGCCCGACAGCAGGTAGAGCTTGCTGGCGTCGCCGGCGAACATCCTGGTGGCGCCGGCGGTGCCGCGGAACCACGCGGCGCCCTGGGCGCGCAAGGCGAGCGGGTCGGATACGCCCGACAGCTCGTTGAGCGGCCGGTAGCTCTCCTCGGCCGGCACGACGTTCAGCGCCTCGCGCGCCCACTGGCCGAGCGCCGGCATGTCGGGGCGCCATTCGGCGAAGGGGATCATGTTGCAATCCTTGCGTGTGATGACCTGGCGCCAACGCGCGTAGCATGAGCCTTGGAAGCCCCGTCGATCCCGCAGGATGCCAAGGTTGCCGAAATACGTGATTGTGTTTCCTGAAACGCCGAACGCACCGGCAGTGCCTCCAGACGATCTTGTCCGCGAGGTGCAAGATCTCGTCCGTCGGTCGATGGAGCTGGGACGCCTGCCCGCCGAGCTTGATCCGGAACTGGCCCGCTATATGCGGCTGGATTCGTTCGACCCCGACTACATAGAAGCGTGGAGACTGGGCCGTCCCCTGCCTCGGTCAAGCGACTCAGGACTCGCTCTTCGAAGCGCGCAGCGCGAAGGAGAGTCATGGCAGCATTCCCCATAACCGGATCACCGGTGCGGCGGAGCCCGGGATGCGCTGGGTGCGCGCGTTGGCGAAGGGGGATCATCAGTAGACCTGTTCGCGCTGGAGGAATCGATAAGGGAGGCCGCCGGGCCACGACCGAAGGTCGTCTTTGGCAGGTTCTGGCTGTTTGACGCGAAAGCGAGGCGTCGGACCAGGCGCAGCGAAGCCCGCCATAAGATCGGAACTCTCGCGTTTGGCCGGATCGAACGCGGCGTGAACTGATCGCAGCTGATTGGGACTCTTGAACACCCAGGCGGTCTGGCCCGCGATCGGGGGACTGCCGGCCAGATTGGCGTGGTAGTTCAAGACGCGAGCGGCATCGAACCCATACTTGTCGAAAGCCTCGGCAATCGACGTCACTGCTTGGGGGTATTCGACTTTGTTCAGGTCGATGTCGCCCTTCTTGACGTATCGGCCGAATAGCGGAAGGACGTTGGGTGCCTCTTCTCCCGCGATCTGATTCGACGCCCGCAGCCTTGCAAACAGGTTGGCGACTTCCGGATTCTCGATCGTCCAGATGCCCGGCGCCCGCACACCTTCCCTAATCAAGGGAGGCGTCTTGGGCGTCAAAGAGAACGCTGAAAATCCCGGTACTGCCGTTCCGTGATAGAGATACTGACTGGTATCGAATCCCATCTGCCGCGCCCGAGCGAGACGTGCGGCCGTTTCTTCCCAGGGTGAGAAGCGAGCTCCGCCTATCGCCAATGCGCCTCGTGGCGCAAGAGAGGCGCCCGCGGCAACGCCGCCAAGACCGAGCTGAAGGGCAGCACGTGGCGTCACCTCACCAGTGTCGAGGCCAGCCAGGAGATCGAGGCCGCCGTCTAGCGTGTCACGCAGAAGGGACGGCATCGCCCAACGCCCTTTTCCGGTCGTCCGGTCAATCGCGAATGGAAGGATCGTGCCGTAGTCGGCGTTCGGGTCCGGCTCGAGAGCCTTGTAGGCGTCCCGCAATCCGGGCGGAGCGGTCTCGGTGCTATAGCCAATATTGGTCATATTACAACTGACTCGTGTGGTCGACGTTGGCTGGATCGCGTAGACTCAGACTCGGGAAACAGGCGGCTGATGAAGGAAGACGAACACGACGGCACTTTCCGGATCGGGCCGCGACTCGAGCCCGAGGAAGAACGACGGCGTCTGGTCGAGTACTATGCTGCCCGCCAACCTGTGCGGCTGGCGCCCCTGACGACTGAAGAGGAGTTCCCCGACGAATTCCGCGATGTGCTTGACCTGCAGATCCTCGAGTATCGAGAAGACGATGGAATTCTGGCCGGCGAGACCATGCGGGTTCTGAGGCCGGTATGGACCCTGGTGCCGAAGGACGAGGACCCTCAGCTTTCGCTGGATCTACGCATCCCCCGAGCCAAGCCCGCTTGAAGTGGCGGCTTGTCACGGCATCCTCCCGGCCCGCACGCGGATCACCGGCACGCTCGAGGCCGTGATGCGCTGGCTGCGCGCGTTCAGGCCCGTGACGGAAGCGTTGTAGAGTTGCAGGTAGCGCTGCGCCTCGGCCTCG
>JAEZHS010000073.1 GCA_023436825.1 Pseudomonadota bacterium
GGTGCCCCGCAAGCTCGCGACTGAGGACTGACCTTTCATTGGATCGCGGGCCTCCAGGCCCGCTCAAACCAGGCCTTCCGTTCAGAACCGCTTGTGCTAGAGCAGCCGCGTCATGCCCCTCTCTTCCGACCCGTGGATCCTCGACAGTCTGGCCACCCTCCTGATGGCCGTCGGCGGGTCCGGCCTGATCGCCGTGTTCATCTCCCAGTCGTTCGGCCCCGCCACAAAGCGGTCGGTGGCCGTGATCTGCGCGGCGATGGCGATCGGCGGCGGCCTGCTCATGGTGAGGGCCGCGAGCCTGCGCGACGCCGATCGCGACCTCGATCCGGTACAGCAGGCCAACCTTGCCAAGGCGGTTAGCCAGTTCCCCAACGCCCGCTTCGAGGTGCTCACGGCAAACGCCGACAACGAGACCCGGGCTCTGGCGTCGAAGGTGGTGGATGCCGTGAAGACCGGGACCGGCGCCATGCCGGTGCTGGGCGAGACGCCGCCCTCGACGCAGAAGGGCGTGGTGATGGTGCTGCACGACAAGGAGGCCGACCTCGCCCGGGCCGTCTCTGCCACGATCGGCCGCGCCTTCATGGCCGCCCGCGTCGCCTCGATCACCGACGATGAGCCCACCCTCGACGACCGCACGGTGCGGATCGTCGTCGGGCCGAAGCCCTGATGTTCGGACCGCGGACCTCTAGCGCCGCTCATGTTGGGACCGCGGGCGTCTCGCCCACCTCATGAGCGCGCGAAACGCCCGCGGAAGATCTACCGGCCGGCGTCGCTGATCGCCGGTCCGGCTGCCCACTGGCAGCGCTGCGCTACCAGGCGCAGGCCGGGCTCGGCCCCGCTCACGGCGAAGGTGAACAGGAACGGCACCGACAGAGGCCGCACGACGGCGAGCCGCAGCTCGGCCTTGCCGTACAGGTCGCTCATGAACGCGACGGCGCGATCGCCGGACAGTGTCAGGCCGCTGCCGTCGTCGCTGGCCTGCCACGAGACGGCGGCGAAGCGACCGCCGTCGAGGCTCAGCCTGACGGCGACGGCCCACGGTCCCGGATGCAGGCTATCGGCGTCGACATGGATGGTCGTGACGCCCTCCAGGCAATCGACGCGAAGGCTGGCCTGGCGATTGCGCCCGCGTTCCTGCGCGACGCCGAACAGCACGGCAGCCGGACCGCTGGCGCCGGTGACGTGGTTGCGCGCATCGACCGGGATCCAGGTCGCGCGGCCGGCGTCCAGGGAGGGCAGCCCGGCCGCCTGTTCGGGTTCGGGCCAGCCGGCACTCGCCGCGCCGGCCCACAGGGTCGTCGCCGCGGCGAGGGACAAAGCTTGATGACGTCTCATGACTGCACCTGATCTCGTGCGAATAAAAAAGCGGCCTTCCGGCCGCCTTGCGCGCGAAATCGGGCTAAGGCTAGCCGGCGTTCGTTATGTCCAAGCGGACGGCAACACAGGGCATGCCGAAGCCAAAGCTTCCGGCCGCCCGTGCGGTCCACTCACCAATCGAAGCAAGGGTTGCATCCATCACTGCCACATATACCCATCCCGCGCGCGGCGCCAGAGGCTCGAGCAAATTGATTCCAACTGTTGCCGACCAGGCACAGGGTTCTGTGGGCGCGCGGACTTCCGGTCGGCCGGATATGAGCCTTCCTGGCCAGGAATCCCCCGTTGAACCCTGCCGCCCCGTTCCGTATATCCCCCCATGGCCGACCGTTTGCTGATCGTCGATTTTGGTTCCCAGGTCACCCAGCTGATCGCCCGCCGCCTGCGCGAAGCTGGAGTCTACTGCGAAATCCATCCCTTCCAGTCCGTAGACAAGAAGAAGCTTGCAGAGTTCGCTCCGAAAGCCATCGTACTGTCGGGCGGCCCGGCCTCGGTGATCGAGGGCCAGGCGCCGTCGGCCGATCCCGCCATTTTCGCCGCCAAGGTGCCGGTCCTGGGCATCTGCTACGGCGAGCAGACCATGGCCAAGGAGCTGGGCGGCGCAGTCGAATCCGGCCACCATCGCGAGTTCGGCCGCGCCGAGCTCGAGGTCAAACAGCCGTCAGCGCTGTTCGACGGCGTGTGGCAGGCGGGCGACAGGAAGCAGGTCTGGATGAGCCACGGCGATCGCGTCACGAAGCTGCCGCCCGGCTTCGCCGTCATCGCCACCTCGGAGAACGCGCCCTTCGCCGCCATCGCCGACGAGGCCCGCAAGTTCTACGGCGTGCAGTTCCATCCCGAGGTGATGCACACGCCCGACGGCGCCAAGCTCCTGCGCAACTTCGCCCTCAGGATCGCGGGCTTCAAGGGCGACTGGACGATGGCCGCCTTGAAGGACCGCGCCATCGCCCAGATCCGACAGCAGGTCGGCAAGGGCAGGGTGATCTGCGGCCTGTCGGGCGGCGTCGACTCCTCTGTGGTGGCCGTGTTGCTGCACGAGGCGATCGGCGACCAGCTGCAGTGCGTCTTCGTCGATCACGGCCTGCTGCGGCTCGACGAGGGCGCCGAGGTGGTGCGCCTGTTCCGCGACCACTACAACATTCCGCTGATCCATGCCGACGCCTCGGAGCAGTTCCTGAAGGCGCTCGACGGCGTCACCGATCCCGAGACCAAGCGCAAGACGATCGGCGCCCTGTTCATCGACGTGTTCGAACAGGAGGCGAAGAAGATCGGCGGCGCGGAATTCCTGGCGCAAGGCACGCTCTATCCCGACGTGATCGAATCGGTCTCCTTCACCGGCGGCCCCTCGGTTACCATCAAGAGCCATCACAATGTCGGCGGGCTCCCCGCACGCATGAACATGAAGCTGGTCGAGCCGCTGCGCGAGCTCTTCAAGGACGAGGTGAGGGAGCTCGGCCGCGAGCTCGGCCTGCCGGCCGACCTGGTGAACCGCCATCCGTTCCCGGGCCCGGGCCTCGCCATCCGCATCCCCGGCAACATCACCAGGGAGAAGCTCGACCTGCTGCGCCAGGTCGACGCCGTCTATCTCGACGAGATCCGCAAGGCCGGCCTCTACGACGAGATCTGGCAGGCCTTCGCCGTACTGCTGCCGGTGCGTACCGTCGGCGTGATGGGCGATGGCCGCACTTACGACCAGGCCTGCGCGCTGCGCGCCGTCACTTCGACCGACGGCATGACGGCCGACTACTATCCGTTCGACCACGCGTTCCTGGGCCGCGTCGCCAACCGCATCATCAACGAGGTGCGGGGGATCAACCGAGTGACCTACGACATCACGTCGAAGCCGCCGGGTACGATCGAGTGGGAATGATTCCGACGTTCCATAGTTTATTGCTGGCTATCGAGGAATATCTCTTAAATAATTGAAAAAAGAGAGAAATCATCCACCGATTGTTGGCGACAATCGGTGTGCAGAGATCGTATGCGCGTCTCAGGTGACGGTGCCCGCGTTGCTCTCAAGAGCCTGAAATCAAAGGAAAAACCGTACAAGGTTACGGACCGTCACGGCATTTACGTCCATGTCTCGCCGCACGGGACTCTCTCCTTTCGCCTGGACTACCGACTGAATGGCCGGCGGGAGACAGTGAACTTTGGCAAGTATGGGCGCGACGGCATCTCACTCCTGCGTGCGCGAGAGATGTGCCTTGATGCGAGGCGCGCCGTTCGAGAGCAGGATCGCCCGCGCTGGAGAAGCAGCGCGAGAAGCGTCGCCTAAAAGAGGCGAAGAGCTTCGGCCAATTGGGCGAGCGGTGGCTTGCGAGCGACACGATGGCCGAGAGCACGCGTGCTATGCGGCGGTCGATCTTCGAGCGCGACCTGCTGTCGGTGAGGCGCAACAGGCTCCTGAGCGAGATCGAGCCAGATAATCTGCGGACGCATTGCGCGAGGATCGTCGCCAGGGGAGCGCCGGCGACAGCCATCCACGTACGGGAGACCGGTCTCTTTCACCGACTGAAATCAGGATCATGCTGAAGCAACTCGAGCACGTACCGACGCTGCCGACGATACGACTCGGTCTGCGGCTCATCCTGCGGACGATGGTGCGTAAGAGCGAGCTGCAGGATGCGATATGGGACGAGATCGATTTCGAGAATGCCGTCTGGACGATTCCGAAGGAGTGGATGAAGCGCTCCAAGGCTCACAACGTATACCTGTCCCGGCAGGCGCTCGACATCATGATCGCGCTAAAGACCTGCGCCGGAAACTCGAGGTACCTGCTGCCGTCCCGATACGATGCGGACGCCCCGATGTCGCGCGCAACCTTCAACCGGATAACGTATGCTGTCGTCGATCGTGCCGAGAAGGAAGGTCTGCCGCTCGAACCCTTTACCGTGCACGACCTGCGCCGGACAGGCTCGACACTTCTCAACGAGCTCGGCTTCAACAGCGACTGGATCGAGAAGTGCCTTGCGCACGAGGATGGACGCTCGTCGCGCGGAGTCTACAACAAGGCTGAGTACGAGGTGCAGCGGCGTCACATGATGCAAGCGTGGTCTGACATCGTCGATGCCTGGGTCGCAGGGGAGAAATACACGCCCGTTCTCATTCCACCGTCGATGCCGTTGATGGCGTTCGATCCTGCGCTTTGACGGACGGGCACGACGCTGTGCGACGTCTGGATGCTGAGCGCGGGGAATCGGCCGCGACCGGCGAGGCGCGAGCCACGCCTCGACCTCGGACGACGCACCTCGGCGAAAGGGCGAAACGGCGCGGGAATTGACCACGCTGATCCATCTCATAGATCGTGCTGTCTGCCAACGGCACCATCTCGCGCAGCTGATGCCCGCGAATCGTCCGCCCGATTGGTGTGTCGGAAACGAGGCCCATAACACGTCCTTGGTTTACAAGGCGATTGAAAGCAATTGTGGCTGAAGAATGAAAAGCATTTCCAAGGGCGTAAGGCAGTGGAGGCCCACCGCTAGAGATCGGACGGTGCCGCGAAAAAGGGCATGGCGAGAAGCCGGCCATACCCGAGCAAGTCGCAGCGCCGGAGGTCAATCATCCGCCACGCCGTTACCCGCTTCCCTGTCCAGGTCAACTTTCAGGAAGCGGCGGCAACTTCGGGATGAGAGATTGACGAAGGCGCCGGAGCGATCGACAAGCGGAGCGCATCGCGTGCTCTTAGTTGATGTCGTCGCGAGATCGATCGCACCTCCACCACCATCATGGCGCCGTCAGACCAAACCAAGATGAAAGTGGCAGAAGAGAGGTTTTCGGTGAGATGGCCGCGATGCTCGCATGGGCCGTCGCTGGCTCCATCGCGCTAGATGGGCAGGAAATGCCGAGGGGGATGCATTGCTTGGATTCTATTATCGTGGCGAGGCACAACCCGTCGACGTCGAGGCGGCCCTTACTTGGTATTAGCGAGCCGCGACGCCGGGCCAGGCCCGTTGCCTGACAAGTGGTAGCGGAACTCGATCAAGGCCATTTCGAAAGTGGCCGGTCCGGTCGCTGCACAAGTGCCCCTGCCAGCTGAGGCCGGCGCCACACGATCGAGAGCGGCCAGCCAAAATGATCGCAGAGGTTCGCCGTGCGAGGCCGAGGCACGGCGCCCATAAGGCGGCCTCACGCAAACGTAAGCGGCCGTGTAGAGGTGGTCGTGGCAGGCTCTCGCCGTGCAGCAGAAGGGAGCGTCCGATGACATCCATTCGTTCGATGCTGACCGGCGCGGTCGCGTTGGTTGTGACCCTGGCCTTCGTGGCCGATGCCTTGGCCCAGACTCCGCCGGCAAGCCCGCCGACCCGCTTGCGCGGATCGATCGTGGCGATCGACGGCAAGACCGCCACCATCGCTACGCGGGAAGGCACTTCAGTGCCCGTGAAGCTCGCCGATAACTGGGCCGTGATGCTGGTGAGCCCGGTGACCATGGCGGATATCAAGGAGAACAGCTTCGTCGGCGTTGCTTCCATGAAGGGGCCGGACGGCACGTTGAATGCGCTCGAGGTGCTGATCTTTCCGGAGGCGGCCCGCGGCTCGGGCGAAGGCCATTATCCCTGGGATCTGCAGCCCGAGAGCATGATGACCAATGCCACCGTGGCGACGGTCGCCGCCGCGCCCGACGGCCAGACGCTGACACTGAAATATAAAGGCGGGACGCAGGCCATCAGGGTCAAACCCGGCACGCCGATCGTCACCTTTGCGCCGGGCGATCGCGCTGACGCCAAGGTCGGCGCGAAGGTTTTCCTGGGGGCGACGAAGGGCGCTGACGGCCAGTTGACGGCGGGCAGGTTGCTTGTGGGAAAGGATGGATTGACGCCGCCGATGTAGCAGGTTGGGCCGGTACGATAGCGTACGCCTCTTGGTCGAGGGCCGCCTCCGCCACCAAAAAGTCTCAGAGAAATACGCGGTCGCGGCCAGCGAAGGGATGGCCGCGCAGAAGCCACCCATATATGTAGTCGGAGCAAGGCTTTACGACTACAATGGAGTTGGCCGTTCCAATGAAGCCGGAGATACAATGAACACTGAACGTGTCCTCCGAGTTTGCTGCATCGCAACGATGTTCTTGGGGATGAGTTGCCCGATCGCTCAGGTCATGGCGCAGGTTCCAGGCGCCGTGGGGCAGCCGCAGAAGCGCGAGGAGCGGCCGGACTACCGCTCACCGACCGTTCGGGAATCCGAGCAGTACGAGGCAAAGGGGGTCCGGCTTGGCGGGTTCAAGTTCTTCGGCAGCCTCGAAGCTGACGAAGTCTTCAACGACAACGTCAACGCGACCTCGAATGCCGACGGCAGGACGGCCGGGTTCATTCAGCTGATCAATCCGACGCTGGAGCTCAAGTCGGATTGGAACAACCATATGCTGCACGCCTACGCCAAGGGCGGCTTCGGCCTCTACAGCGTGAATCCGCAACTCAACAACTACCAGGACGCCTCCATCGGCGCGGATGGCCGGCTGGACATCCAGCGCAACTGGAATGTCTATGGCGGCGCATCCTGGAACCGGCGCCATGACGAATTCGGCACGCCCAACACCCCGACCGGCATCGGGCTGCCGGTGACCGTCTATAACCAGACGAGCGCCAACGTCGGCTACTTCCAGACGTTCAATCGCCTGAACGTGCGGCTCGACGGCCGCTACGACAACTACAACTTCTTCAACAATGGCCTCGGGCCGGCTCAGGGTGTCATCCCCAACAGCGATCGCAATCACGACGAATGGCGCCAGGCCTTGCGCTTCGGCTACGAATTCTCGCCCGGTTACGAGGTCTGGGTGCGCGGCAGCTTCAATCAGCGGCGGTACTTCCAGCTCGATACGTCCGGTCTCGACCGCTCTTCGAACGGCTTCGACGTCGTGGGCGGCATGGTCATCGACTTGGGAGGCATCACCGCCGTTGAGGTTTTTGCGGGTTACCTGCGGCAGACCTACGTTTCCGGCCAGTTCACGACCATCAGCACGCCGACCTTTGGCTTGACGGGCTATTGGAATCCCATCCGCGATCTGTGGGTGAAGCCCTTCATTCGACGCACGGTCGATGAGTCGGCCTTCACGGGATCGGCCGCCTATGTCAGCACGACCGGCGGGTTGGACGTGAACTACCAGGTCCGTCCCAACCTTCGCGTCGACGGCCATGCCGACTATGCCGTCGCCGACTACTCCGCCCTCAGCGCCGGTGGCACCAACCAGTACGACCAGTACATCACCTTGCGCGCAGGCCTGGTGTACTCGCTGACCCCCAATTTTTATCTCGGCCCGGTGTACCAGTTCATCACCCGCAACTCGAACCAGTTCAATGGCGACTACAACCAGAACGTCGTCATGCTGAGGCTGGGCGCCAGGCTCTAGGCCAAGACTAGAACATGATGGGTCCGGCTGGAATCAGCCGGACCCATCATGCCCGGTGAAACCACGATCACCCGCGCGCGCGAATGGGAGGAGATGGGACCGCATGCGGTTCCACCTCATCCCATTCCGCTCTAGTCTTACTGCGTCAGAAATTTGAGGGCCTGCGTTTTGCGGACCGAGCGCAGCAGCAGGGACATCGCGGTAAGCTGGCCACGAGGGCGTCGATCAATCGTCGGCGCATGGTGGCGATGGAGTTTGGGATGTGACGCTCAGGCCGCAGCGGCAGCGCCTCGGGGTCGATAATGGTTGGGAACGGCAGGTTGCGGGAAGAGAGGGGCGTTGCGACCTGCTGAGGGGGGAATCGTCTCCCGCTCGGAGATCAGGAACCCGTAGGCTGCGATGCAGAGCGTGGCGTGGTGATGAAAGCCACGCCAGCGGCGTCCCTCGAAGTGACCGAGGCCGAGCTCCTGCTTGAGCTCCAGGTAGTCGCGCTCGATGCGCCAGCGCAATTTGGCGAGATCAACCAGACGGGCAAAGCCGATGGTCTCTGGCAACGTCGACAGCCAATACTTTGTCGGCTCCTTCTCGTCCTTGGGCCACTCGATCAGCAGCCACTCTTCGGGCCACGGTTCGCTGCGCTCGAAGTCGCGGTGGGCGATACGGATGCGCAGCCGCGCAAAACGCGACCTGAGCGGCTCGTTCGTGCCCTCTCGCCAGGTGATCGTCCGCCAGGCTTTGGCTGGCAGGCTGAGCGCAAGGTCTTTGGCACTGACCGGCTGATGCTCGGCGTCGCGGCGCAGCAGCTTGGTCGGCGACCCGCGCCCCGGTGTGTAGGGCTTGGGCGGCAAGGGGCCGGTGCCGGGCGCCCACACCGCGGCATTCGACAGAATGCCGGCGACATAGGGCAAGCCAAGCGTCGTGATGGCGGTGCGTAGATCGATGTGGGGGCCGTAGCCAGCATCCATCAGCACAGCTCCAGGCGGCAGGCCCGCCGCGTGGGCGGCACGGATCTGATCGAGCGCGATCTCGATCTTGGTCTGAAAGCCGATCTCCTCGGGCACACCGGCCTTCTTGCGACGAGCCTCATCCGACGCCCAAGCCTGCGGAAGATACAGCCGATAAGCCACCGGCAGGCTGCCATCGGCGTTGGCCAGCGACAGCGACACCGCGACTTGGCAGTTGTCCTGCTTGCCCAACTGGCCGCAATACTGCCGGGCCACGCCCACCGAATGCTTGCCCTTCTTGGGAAAGCCCGTGTCGTCGATGATCCAGGCCTCGATCGGCCTGTGCCGTTCGATCGCCGGCAGGACCATCTGCCGGACCTTCGCCAGCACTCTCTCGTCCGACCATCGTCCTTCGCCGACAAAATGCAACAGCGACTGATGCTGGGCCGCTGTCCGCTGCGGCGCCGTCACCGCCGCCATCGGCTCCACGCTCTTGCGCTCGCCGGGCATCAACAGCCCAACGCAATAATCACGCAGTGGCTTGGCCCGATCGGCATGACCGATCACACTCACAAGCCCTTCGACATAAGCCGAAAACCGGCCTTCCCTGCTCGCTGCTTCAAGACCCATCTCAGCCCTCGTCCGCTGAAAATGAATCTTCCAAAGATACCTCAGTTCCTACACCGATACCCCGCGGCCTTCTGACTCAGAAAGACTAGGAGCGGCGACGGCATCGTATTCGCCGCGACATCCCCGAAAAC
>JAEZHS010000220.1 GCA_023436825.1 Pseudomonadota bacterium
TCGCGGCCGAGATCCGCAGCCTGCGTCCGCCCGAGCCCTACAAGGGCAAGGGCATCAAGTACTCGACCGAGACGATCCGGCGCAAGGAAGGCAAGAAGAAGTAGAGGCCGACCATGTCCAAGACCAACGCTCTCTTTGCTCGCCGTCAGCGGCGCACGCGCCACGCGCTGCGCCAGGCCGCCGGCGGCCGTCCGCGCCTCAGCGTCTTCCGCTCGGGCAAGCACATCTACGCCCAGGTCATCGATGACAAGAAAGGGGCGACGCTCGCCTCGGCCTCGTCGCTCGATGCCGACGTCAAGGGCAAGATCAAGACCGGCGCCGACAAGTCGGCGGCGGCCGAGGTCGGCAAGCTGATCGCCGCCCGCGCGATCGCCGCCGGGGTCAAGGAAGTGATCTTCGACCGCGGCGGTTACATGTATCACGGCCGCGTCGCTGCGCTGGCCACTGCCGCCCGCGAGGGCGGCCTGTCGTTCTGAGGAGTTAGCACATGGCTCGTTCACCCGGTGGTTCCGGCCGTGGCCCGCGTGATCGCGATCGTGGCCGCGATCGCGACCGCGACGAGGAAAATGAACTGAAGGACAAGCTGGTCACCATCAATCGCGTGGCGAAGGTGGTGAAGGGCGGCCGGCGCTTCGCCTTCGCCGCGATCGTGGTCGTCGGCGACCAGCGCGGCCGTGTCGGCCACGGCGCCGGCAAGGCGCGCGAGGTGCCCGAGGCGATTCGCAAGGCGACGGAAGCGGCCAAGCGCGGCCTGATCCGCGTGCCGCTGCGCGACGGCCGCACCCTGCATCACGACGTCAAAGGCCGTTTCGGCGCCGGCAAGGTTACCCTGCGCGCCGCCCCGGCCGGTACCGGCATCATCGCCGGCGGTCCGATGCGCGCGGTGTTCGAGACGCTCGGCATCAAGGACATCGTCGCCAAGTCGGTCGGCACGTCCAACCCGCACAACATGATCAAGGCGACGTTCGCCGCCCTGCAGCAGCTCAACTCGCCGCGCATGGTCGCGACCCGCCGTGGCAAGAAGGTCGGCGACCTGCTGGGCCGCCGCGACGAGACGACCGCCGCCGCCGCCGAAGCGACGGCTTAAGGAGCACGGTCATGGCCGAAGGAAAGAAGATCAGGATCACCCAGACCGGCAGCCATATCGGCCGCACGGACGATCAGCGCGCCACGCTGATCGGCCTGGGGCTGAACAAGCGCCATCGCAGCCGAGAACTCGTGGACACCCCCGAGGTGCGCGGCATGATCAACAAGGTGCGCCACCTGGTGCGCGTTGAAGACGACAAGGCCGCCTAAGTCGGTGGCTTGAAGGGATCGACGATGAAACTCAACGAAATCGCCGACAATGCCGGAGCCCGCAAGGCGCGCATGCGCGTCGGCCGCGGCATCGGCTCGGGCAAGGGCAAGACGTCGGGACGCGGCGTCAAGGGCCAGAAGTCGCGCACGGGCGTGGCCATCAAGGGCTTCGAAGGCGGCCAGATGCCGCTCTACCGGCGCATTCCCAAGCGCGGGTTCCTGCCGCCGCACCAGAAGGCGTGGCAGGTGGTCAACCTCGGCACGCTGCAGAAGGCGATCGACGAGAACAAGCTCGATGCCGGCAAGACCATCGACGCTGCCGCCATGCAGGCGGCCGGGCTGTTCAAGAAGTCGTTGGACGGCGTGCGCCTCCTTGGCAAGGGCGAGATCAAGACCAAGATCGAAGTGAAGGTCGCGGGCGCCTCGGCGTCGGCGATCGCCGCGGTCGAGAAGGCCGGCGGCAAGGTCGAGTTGCCGCCCAAGGCCCAAGCCGAGGCGGCCTGAACCCTTCACGCGTGAGGTTCCATGGCGTCCGCGGCTGAGCAACTTGCATCCAACCTGAACTGGGGCGCGATCGGCAAGGCGACCGAGCTCAAGAAGCGCCTGTGGTTCACCGTGGGCGCGCTGCTTGTCTTCCGGGTCGGCGCCTACATCCCGGTGCCGGGCGTCGACCCCCACGCCCTGGCCGAGATCTTCCAGCAGAACGCCGGCGGCATCGCCGGCCTGCTCGACGTGTTCTCAGGCGGCTCGATCGGCCGCATGTCGGTACTGGCGCTCTCGATCATGCCGTACATCTCGGCCTCCATCATCATGCAGATCCTGACCACGGTCGTGCCGTCGCTCGAGGCGCTGAAGAAGGAGGGCGAGGCCGGCCGCAAGAAGATCAACCAATACACGCGCTACGGCACGGTGATCCTGGCGGCCTTCCAGGCCTACGGCATCGCGGTCGGCCTGGAGAGCCAGTCGGCCTCGATGGGTCCGGTCGTGCTCGACCCCGGCGTGTTCTTCCGCTTCGTCACCGTGGTCACGCTGGTCGGCGGTACGCTGTTCCTGATGTGGCTCGGCGAGCAGATCACCGCCCGCGGCGTCGGCAACGGCGTTTCGCTGATCATCTTCGCCGGTATCGTGGCCGCGCTGCCCGGCGCCCTGATCCAGACCCTCGAGCTCGGCCGCACCGGCGCGCTGTCGGCGCTGTTCATCATCGCGCTGGCGATCGGCGTGATCGTCGTCGTGGCGGTCGTGGTGTTCATGGAGACGGCGCAGCGGCGGATCATCGTCCAGTATCCCAAGCGCCAGGTCGGCAACCGCATGTATGGCGGCGAGGCCTCGCACCTGCCGCTCAAGATCAATACTTCGGGCGTCATTCCGCCGATCTTCGCCTCCTCGCTGCTGCTGTTCCCGGCGACCATCGCCTCGTTCCAGGGCAACGCCGGCGAGCCCGGCTGGGTGCAGTGGATCGCGACCTATCTCGGCCACGGCCAGCCGCTCTACCTGCTGGCCTATGTCGGCCTGATCGTCTTCTTCTGCTTCTTCTACACGACCGTCGTCTTCAACCCGAACGACACGGCCGACAACCTGAAGAAAAACGGTGGCTTCGTGCCGGGCATCCGCCCGGGCAAGAACACCGCCGAATATCTGGAATACATCCTCAATCGCCTGACCGTGATCGGCGCTCTCTACCTCTCGGCGGTCTGCATCCTGCCCGAGCTGCTGATCGCGCGCGGCGGCGTGCCGTTCTACTTCGGCGGCACCAGCCTCCTGATCGTGGTCTCCGTGACGCTCGACACGGTGACCCAGATCCAGGCGCACCTGCTGGCGCATCAATACGAGGGCCTCATCAAGAAGGCTCGTTTGCGGGGTCGCCGATGAGCAGCGGGTCGATGAACATCATCCTTCTGGGACCGCCGGGCGCCGGCAAGGGCACCCAGGCGCAGCGCCTGCAGGCCGAGAAGGGCATGGTCCAGCTCTCGACCGGCGACATGCTGCGCGCCGCGGTGGCCTCGGGCAGCGAGCTCGGCAAGAAGGCCAAGGGCATCATGGAGCGGGGCGAGCTGGTGCCCGATTCCCTGATGGTCGGCCTAATCCAGGACCGTATCGCCCAGCCGGACGCCGCCAAAGGCTTCATCCTGGACGGCTTCCCGCGCACCGAGGCCCAGGCCAAGGCGCTCGACGAGATGCTGGCCAAGGCCGGCAAGAAGCTCGACCGCGTGGTGGAGATGGAAGTCGACGAGAAGGCGCTGACCGAGCGCATCGTTGGCCGATTCACCTGCGCCAAGTGCGGCACCGGCTACCACGACAAGTTCAAGCGGCCCAAGGTCGACGGGGTCTGCGACGTCTGTGGCTCGACGGAGTTCACTCGCCGCAAGGACGATAATGCAGAGACCATGAAGACACGCATGGCCGCCTACCGTGCGCAGACCGAGCCGCTGCTGCCCTACTACGGGGCCCGCGGGGTGCTGCGGAAGGTCGACGGCATGGCGCCGATGGATGAGGTTTACCGTCAAATTTCCGGGGTTTTATCGGGGGCTTGACAAGTTGGAGTTCCGTTGACTCGGGCACGCGCATCCCTATAATCGCGCGCTTTTCCGGGGCCAGCGGAACGTGTTACGGGCGCGCATCGGCGCGCCGTAAGTCTTTGAAGGAGTTGAGACTTTGGCTCGTATAGCCGGCGTGAACATTCCCACCGCCAAGCGTGTGGTCGTGGGGCTGCAATACATCCACGGGATCGGCCAGGCCAAGGCCAAGGAGATCCTGGGGAAAGTGGGGATCGACGAGTCTCGGCGCGTGAACACGCTGACCGACGACGAGGTCATCCGCATCCGCGAAACCATCGATCGCGACTACACGGTCGAGGGTGATCTGCGGCGTGAAGTGGCGATGAACATCAAGCGTCTGATGGACCTCGCCTGCTACCGCGGCTTGCGGCCTCGCCGCGGGCTGCCCGTCCGTGGCCAGCGCACGCACACCAATGCGCGCACCCGCAAGGGCCCGGCCAAGCCGATCGCCGGCAAGAAGAAAGTCACGAAGTAAGTCGAAGGGATCCGGATCATGGCCAAGCCTGCAGCCGCCGCGACCGGCGCCGCCGCCACCGGCGCGCGCCCCCGCCGCAAGGAGCGCAAGAACATCATCGCGGGCGTCGCTCACGTGAACGCCTCGTTCAACAACACGATCGTCACCATCACCGACGCGCAGGGCAACACCATCGCCTGGTCGTCGTCGGGCCAGCAGGGCTTCAAGGGCTCGCGCAAGTCGACGCCGTTCGCTGCTCAGAAGGCGGCGGAGAATGCCGGCCGCAAGGCCATGGAGCACGGCATGCGCACGCTCGAGATCGAGGTGCGCGGCCCGGGTTCGGGTCGTGAATCGGCGCTGCGCGCGCTGCAGGCGGTCGGCCTTGCCGTCACCGCCATCCGCGACGTCACGCCGATCCCGCACAATGGCTGCCGTCCGCCGAAGCGTCGTCGCGTCTGAGTGTTTGCCGCGGCGGCGCGCTCCTTGCGCCGCCCGCTCCTGAGAATGTTGTGGCGAGCCCGTTCGGGCGCGCCTGAACCAACCGGTCTAGAGAGGTAGCCCCCGTGCTTCAGAAGAACTGGCAGGACCTGATCAAGCCGGAGAAGCTTGTCACCGAAGCCGGCGTCGATTCAGGTCGTACCGCGACCATCGTCGCCGAGCCGCTGGAGCGCGGCTTCGGTCTCACGCTCGGCAATGCGCTGCGCCGCGTGTTGCTCTCCTCGCTGCAGGGTGCCGCCGTCACGTCGATCAAGATCGACAACGTGCTGCACGAGTTCTCGTCGATTCCCGGCGTCCGTGAGGACGTGGTCGACATCGTGCTCAACATCAAGGCCATGGCGGTGAAGATGCAGGGCGATCGCCCGCAGCGTCTATACCTGCGCGCCGTCGGCCCCGGAGAGGTCACGGCCGGCATGATCGAGCTGCCGGGCGACGTCCAGATCATGGATCCCAAGCACCTGATCTGCACGCTCGACGACGGCGCCTCGATCTCGATGGAGCTGATGGTCGCCACCGGCAAGGGCTACATTCCGGCTTCGGCCAACCGGCCCGAGGACGCGCCGATCGGCCTGATCCCGATCGACTCGGTGTTCAGCCCGGTCAAGCGCGTCTCCTACAAGATCGAGAACAGCCGCGTTGGCCAGGTCACCGACTACGACAAGCTGTCGATGACGGTCGAGACCAACGGCACGACCCGCCCGGACGACGCCGTGGCGCTGGCCGCGCGCATCCTGCAGGACCAGCTGCAGCTCTTCATCAACTTCGAGGAGCCGCGCGAGGTTCGCAAGGAGGAGCAGCAGGACGACTTCCCGTTCAACCGCAACCTGCTGCGCAAGGTCGACGAGCTCGAGCTGTCGGTGCGTTCGGCCAACTGCCTGAAGAACGACAACATCATCTACATCGGCGATCTGGTGCAGAAGACCGAGGCGGAGATGCTGCGCACGCCGAACTT
>JAEZHS010000248.1 GCA_023436825.1 Pseudomonadota bacterium
CCATGAAGTGACTCCGGTGCGGCTGGCCGTGACCGCCCTGCAGGCGATCCGCGACCGCAACAAGCTCGACACCCATCTGGTCGACGACGTGGTGCTGGGCTGCGTCATGCCGATCGGGGAACAGGGGGCCGACATCGCCCGCACCGCGGCCGTCGTCGCGGGTTACGCCGAGACCGTGTCGGGCGTCCAGGTCAACCGCTTCTGCGCCTCGGGCCTGGAAGCCACCAACATGGCGGCGGCGCAGGTCATGTCGGGCCAGAGCCAGGCCGCGATCGGCGGCGGCGTCGAGTCGATGTCGCGCGTGCCCATGGGCTCCGACGGCGGCGCCTGGCCGACCGATCCTGCGGTCGCCATCCCGATGTATTTCGTGCCCCAGGGCATCTCGGCCGACCTTATCGCCACCAAGTACGGCCTCAGCCGTGACGACGTCGACGCCTACGCCGTCGAATCGCAGAAGCGCGCCAAGGCAGCCTGGGACGCCGGCTACTTCAAGAAGTCGATCGTGCCGGTGAAGGACCAGAACGGCGTCGAGCTGCTGGCGCATGACGAGCTGATGCGCCCCAACACCACCATGCAGACGCTGGCCGCTCTCGAGCCCAGCTTCAAGATGCAGGGCGAGATGATGCCGGGCTTCAACGCGGTGGCGCAGCAGCGCTATCCCGAGGTCGAGAAGATCACCCACGTCCACCATGCCGGCAACTCGTCGGGCATCGTCGACGGCGCCGCCGCCATCCTGATCGGCACCAAGGAGTTCGGCGAGAAGGCCGGCCTGAAGCCGCGCGCAAGGATCCGCTCCTTCGCCTCGATCGGCTCGGAGCCCGCCATCATGCTGACCGGTCCCGCGCCCGCCTCGGAGAAGGCACTGAAGCGCGCCGGCATGACGGTCAACGACATCGATCTCTGGGAGCTGAACGAGGCCTTCGCCGCCGTCGTGCTGCGCTACCTGCAGATCCTCAAGATGCCGCACGACAAGATCAACGTGAACGGCGGCGCCATCGCCATGGGCCATCCGCTGGGCGCCACCGGCGCCATGATCCTGGGAACGCTGCTCGACGAGATGGAGCGGCGCAACCTGTCGACTGGGCTGGCCACGCTCTGCGTCGGCGCCGGCATGGGCACCGCCACGATTATCGAGCGCGTTTGATCGGAGCGCGGACCTCCAGGTCCGCCTCAAGAGTCATGAGCGGACCTGGAGGTCCGCGCTCCAAAGAGGTATTAGCCATGATCAACTACAACGTCGATAGCGACGGCATCGCCACCATCACCTGGGACATGCCGGGTCGCACCATGAACGTGCTGAACGAGGCCTCGTTGACGGCCTACACCGGCGCGCTCGAACAGGCGCTCAAGGACGACAAGGTCAAGGGCATCATCCTGACCTCGGCCAAGGCCGACTTCATCGCCGGCGCCGACCTGGAAATGCTTTTGGGCACCGACACGTCCGACGCCGCCAAGCTGATGGAGCAGTTCAGCCAGCTGCAGAAGATCTTTCGCCGCCAGGAGACCGGCGGCAAGCCGATCGTGGCGGCGATCAACGGCACGGCATTGGGCGGCGGCTTCGAGATCTGCCTCGCCTGCCACCATCGCATCGCCGCGGCCAATCCCAAGGCCAAGATCGGCCAACCCGAGGTCAAGATCGGCCTGCTGCCGGGCGGCGGTGGCACGCAGCGCATCCCGCGCCTGATCGGCGTGATGAACGCGGCGCCCATCCTGCTCGAGGGCAAGGACCTCACGGTCGATGCCGCCAAGGGCCTGGGCCTGATCCACGACGTCGTGCCGGCCGATGAGCTGCTGGCCAAGGCCAAGGCCTGGCTGGCGGCCGCGCCGACGGAGCAAGTCGTGCCGGAGTACGCCGGCAAGGGCGCCAAGCCGATCGACGGCCGCGCCGTGCAGCCGTGGGATCGCAAGGGATTCAAGACCCCGGGCTTCCCGGGCGGCGCGGTGTGGAGCCCGCCGGGCGTGCAGACCTTCATCGGCGGCAACGCCATGATCGCGGGCAAGACCAACGGCGTCTATCCCGCGCCCAAGGCGATCATGAGTTGCGTTTACGAGGGCCTGCAGCTGCCGTTCGATTCGGCGCTGCGTGTGGAAACCCGCTACTTCGTCTCGCTGCTGCGCAATCCCGTGGCCAAGAGCATGATCCGCACGCTGTTCTTCGGCCTGCAGGAGGCGAACAAGCTCGCCCGTCGGCCGAAGGGGGTGCCGAAGCAGGAGTACAAGAAGATCGGCATCCTGGGTGCCGGCCTCATGGGCTCGGGCATCGCCACCGTCTCGGTGCAGGCCGGCCTCGACATCGTGCTGATCGATCGCGACCAGGCCGCTGCCGACAAGGGCAAGGCTCACATCGCCGCGGAGCTCGACAAGCTCGTCAAGCGCGGCCGGCTCGACCAGGCCAGGCGCGATAGCCTGCTGGCGAAGGTGACGGCGACACCGGACTTCGGTGCGCTGAAGGACGTCCAGCTCGTGATCGAGGCGGTGTTCGAGAACCGCGAGGTCAAGGCCGAGGCAACCAAGAAGGCGGAAGCCGCGCTGCCGAAGGAGGCGGTGTTCGCCTCCAACACCTCGACGCTTCCCATCACCGGCCTGGCCGAGGCCTCGCAGCGGCCCGAGCACTTCATCGGCCTGCACTTCTTCTCGCCGGTCGAGAAGATGCCGCTGGTCGAGATCATTGTCGGCAAGAAGACGTCGCAGGAGACCTTGGCCCGCGCCATGGACTTCGTGCAGAAGATCCGCAAGACGCCGATCGTCGTAAACGACAGCCGTGGGTTCTTCACCTCCCGCGTCTGCGGCGCCTTCATCAGCGAGGGCCATCGCCTGCTGAAGGAGGGCGTGCCCGCCGCCATGATCGAGAACTGCGCGCGCTTCGCCGGCATGCCGGTAGGCCCGCTGGCGCTGAACGACGAGGTCGCGATCGATCTCAGCTGGAAGATCATGGACCAGACCCGGCGCGACGCCGAGGCCGCCGGCCAGAAGTTCGAGGGCTCGGGCACCGAGGACATCCTCGAGCTGATGGTCAAGAAGCTCGAGCGCTTCGGCCGCAAGAACGGCAAGGGCTTCTACGAGTACCCGACCGATGGCAAGAAGCGGCTATGGCCCGAGCTCGCCAAGCACTTCCCGGCCGATCCCAAGCTGCTCTACGGCGAGGGCGAGGAGAAGCGCGCCAAGGAGGAGGAGATCAAGAAGCGTCTGCTCTACGTGCAGGCTGTCGACACGGTGCGCTGCCTGGAGGCCAACGTGCTGACCAACCCGCAGGACGGTGACGTCGGCTCGATCATGGGCCTGGGCTTCGCGCCGCAGACCGGCGGCGCGGTCAGCCTGATCGACCAGGTCGGCGTCAAGACGTTCGTCGCCGAGTGCGATGAGTTCGCCAAGAAGTACGGCTCGCAGTTCGATGTGCCCAAGCTGCTGCGCGACATGGCGGCCAAGGGCCAGAGCTTCTACGGCAATTACCACCCCGCGAAAGCGGCGTAGCCACCAGTTGTCATCCCGCCCGGAGCGCGACGCGCGGAGCGGAGGGACCTCGTCTTCCTTGCGAAGATAAGACTAGGTCCCTCCGCTCCGCCTCGCTACGC
>JAEZHS010000251.1 GCA_023436825.1 Pseudomonadota bacterium
ACCGCGGCGGCCGAGCCCGAGGAGGAGCCGGCGGGCGAGCAGGTGCGATCCCAGGGATTGCGCGCCGGCGGGAACAGCACGTCCCACGACGGCCCGCCATGGGCGAACTCCCATGTGGCGTTCTTGCCCAGGAGCACGGCGCCGGCGGCAGCGAGCTTCTCCTGGCAATGGGAATCCCGCGTCGGAACGTTGTCCGCCAGCAGCCTGGACATCGCCGTCGTGCGGATGCCGGCGGTGTCGAAGATGTCTTTCAGGCAATAGGGGATGCCATGCAAAGGGCTGCGCGGCCCTGCGGCCGTGATCGCCGCTTCCGCCGCCTTGGCCTCGGCCCGCGCGCGTTCGGCGGTGATGGTGACGAAGCTGTCGAGCTGGCTGTCGAGGGCTGCGATGCGGCCGAGACAGGCCTCGGTGAGCTCGACCGGCGAGAGCTCGCGCCTGGCAATAAGGCGCGACGCTTCGGCGACGGTGAGGAAGGCGGGTTCGCTCACGGCTTGAAGGCCGACGCCACGAACACATGGGCCGGCTCGTCGCCCCGCGGTCGCGCCGCAGAAACGCGCTCGACCATCTGGCGGACATGGCCATAAGCCTCGATCAGCTCGGGCATGAACTCTGCCGGCAGGTCGAGGCCGGCCTGGCGGGCGAGCTGTATGATGTCGTCGTCGGTGGGCGGCGGCTTGGTCATGCCGCAGCTTGTCACGCGGGCTTGGCTCCCGTCACGCCGTCTTCGACCACGAAGGTCGCCAGGCGGTGCACCGGACTGTCCTTCTGCTTTACGTCGTCGACCGCCTCGAAGCCCACCGTGCAGCGCGCCGCCGTGAGATCGACCGTCGCATAGCCGCGCTTGTCGCCGCGGCCGTACTTGAGCTGCGGATTGAATTTGAGCGCCTGCTCCATGCTGGCCGCACTCGGGCCTTGCGAAGTGATCGACGTGCCGACGAATTCGCTGGCGACGACGGGTTCGCCGGACTGGGCGAAATCACGCTTGAGATCAGCGACGTAGAAGGCATGGCGGTCGCCGCCGACCACGACCGGATTACGCGGCTTGCGGGACGCGATCGAGTCGAGCAGGCGGCGACGGGCATTGGGATAGCCGTCCCAGCCATCCAGCCAGAACCGACGCTCGTTCTCTTTGGGCCGGACGAGCTCAGCCATCAGCGTCTGCTGGGCGACGATGGTCCAGCGCGCGTTCGCGGCTGCGAGCTGCCGGTCCAGCCATTGCTCCTGCTCGGCGCCCAGCATGGTGCGCGCCTCGAGCGTGCGCTCATGGCAGTCCGGAACGGTGCCCGGACGGCCACCGCCGACACAGGCCGATGCCGATCGATACTGCCGGTCGTCGAGCAGCATGACGTCCAGCATGTCACCGAAGCGATAGCGCTCGTAGATCGTGGCAAAGGGGCCGCGCGGCCTGGCGGAGGGCGGCAAGGGCAGGTGCTCGTAGTAGGCCTGATAGCCGGCCGCCCGCATCTTCATGAACTGGACGGGATCACGGGTCGTATAGGAGCGGTCGTTGGCGTAATCGTCGGCGACCTCATGGTCGTCCCAGGTCGCCAGCCATGGGAAGGCGGCGTGGGCCGCCTGCAGATCGGGATCGAGCTTGTAGAGGGCGTAGCGGTCGCGGAACTCCGGCAAGGTCGTCGGAATGCCGACCCCGTGCTGGCGCACGAGCTGCGACCCCCATGTCTTCTCGTAGATGTAGTCGCCGAGATGGACGACGAGGTCGAGATCGCGCCTGGCCATGTCGCGATAGGCGCTGAAGTAGCCCTGCTCGTACTGCTGGCAGGAGGCGAAGGCGAAGCGGAACTGGGAAGGCGTGCTGCCGACCGCCGGCGCCGTGCGCGTGCGGCCGATCGGGCTCAACGCGTTGCCGGCACGGAAGCGATACCAGTAGTGCCGGCTGGGCCGCAGGCCCCTGGCCTCGACGTGGACGGCATGGGCCAGCTCAGGTGAGGCCTGTGCGATGCCGCTTCCCACGACGCGCGCGAACTTCTCGTCCTCGGCGATCTGCCAATCGACCGCGACCGGACTGTCGGGCATGCCGCCGCCTTCCAATGGTCGTGGTGCGAGGCGGGTCCACAGGACGACGCCGTCCTCGCGCGGGCTGCCCGAGGCGACGCCCAGCGTGAAAGGATCGGAGGCGAAAGCGAGCGCTTGGCCGCGGACGATTGTGGCCGGACTGGCGATGGCGCCGGCGGCCAGTGAGCCGGCGAGGAAGCGGCGACGGGGAAGCCTCATGACAGATGCCCGTGGAACAGGGCTCTCTTGCGCGAGAGTTGGTCTCTCAGTCGCGGATCGACGTTGACGATCGGCGACGCGCTCCCTGCCTCGGCGATCAGCGGCCCGCCGACGGCCGCGCGCGCCAGGCGGGCTGCGCCGATGGCTGGGCCCGAGCGCTGGTCGGCGGCAAGGTGAAGCGGCTGGCCGATCGCGGCGGCGACCAGTCGCGCCCACAACGCACTGCGCGCGCCGCCGCCAGTCAGGACGATGCGTTCGATCCTGGCGCCGTCGTTGGTGAGTGCCGCATGGCCGTCGGCCAACGCGAGCGCTACGCCTTCGAGAACGCCTTGTACGAGATGATGCGGCCCTATCATATGGGTCAGGCCCGAGAAGGTGGCGGTCAGCAGCGGATTGTCGTGCGGCGTGCGCTCGCCGGCAAGATAAGGCGTGAACACCGGCGTGGCGTCCGGTGACAGTCGCTGTGATTCCACCTCTGTCATCAAATCGGCAAGGTCCTGCCGGCCGAGCACGCCTGCGATCCAGGCAAGGGCCGCGCCGGCGCTCAAGGCGACGGCGTGCTGCGCGAACAGTCCCGGCACGGCATGACGATGGGTGTGCATGCCGGCGCCCTGCGCCGGCACGAAGCGATCGTTGGCGACGAAGTACACGCCTGACGTTCCGAGGCTGATATAGGCGGCTCCGGCCTGCACTGCGCCCACGCCGACGCCCGCGCACATGTTGTCGCCGCCGCCGCCGGCCACCGGCGTGCCGG
>JAEZHS010000265.1 GCA_023436825.1 Pseudomonadota bacterium
CCTCATGATCATGAGCGCGCGAGGACGCGCGCGGTCCGGAAGAGCATGAACATGAGCGGGCCGGAGGCCCGCGCTCCCATTCAACCGATCACCGTCTTCTCGTCGATTACGTAGCTCCTGATCCGGCCGATGAACTTCGCGCCGTCGGCGTGCAGCGCCTTCATCTCCGGTGTCTTCGCTGCCGCCTCGAGCGCGGCCTGGTCGTCGAACCACAGCTCGGCGATGCCGTCGATGGCGACGTCGGTGGCGGGAATATCGGCGCGCGTGCGCTCGCCCTTGATGTGGTTCTGCACGTAGCGCCGCAGGCCCGGCACGGCGTGGGCGAGCGGCGCGTGCACCTCGATCCAGTGCTTCATGAACTGCTCGTGGGTCCAGCCGTCCTTGCGGGTGAGTAGGCCGATGGTCTTGATCATGGTGGGGGGTGCCTTCCGTTTCGGCTAGTATGTGTCATGCACCGTCTCCTTGCGATTGCATTCCTCGTGCTGTTCTGCGGCAGCGCAGCGGCCCAGACCGTGCGCTTCCCCAGTGTCGCCGTCGGCAACAGCGCCGCCGGTCCCGAGATCTCCGGCTGGATGTACAAGCCCTCGGGCGCCCGGCCCGTTCCCGGGGATCGTGCTCGCCCACACCTGCGCCGGCGTCAGCCAGCATACCGACAGCTGGGGCAAGCTTCTGGCGAGCTGGGGCTACGTCGTCGTCGCCCCCGATTCGTTTGGACCGCGCGGCGAGAAGTCGGTGTGCGGCCGCGGCAACGTGGTGAACGGCAACATGCGCGTGGCCGATGTGGCCGGTGCGATCGATTTTCTCAATGCGCAGCCGTTCGTGCGCAGGGGCGACATCGGCTTGATCGGGCACAGCCACGGCGGATGGACGACCGTGCGAGCGGTGCAAAGGAGCTACGACCTCGCCGCCCGCGGACTCAAGGCCGCCGTTGCCTATTACCCGTCCTGCGCGCAACGCTTCGACCGCGACGTCGCTCTGCCGCTTCTGATCCTGATCGGCGACAAGGACGACTGGACCCCCGCCGACGACTGCCGCAAGCTGCAGGTCGGCTTCACGCGACCCGACCTGGTCGAGGCCGTCTACTATCCCAACGCCTATCACAGCTTCGACAGCAAGGCGGCCGACCGCACGATCACCGTGGCCAACGGAAAGAGCCATCGTCTCGCCTACGATGCCGTTGCCGGGCCCGACGCCGAGGCGCGGACGAGAGCGTTCTTCGCGAAGTATCTCGGCCGGCCGTGAGACGGGCATCGTCAACGTCGGCCGGCTTCCGACAACGGCTCAAGGCCGGGTTTCGTGAGTATCTACCAGGACGCGCTCGCCATTGCGCAAGGTGATGCGGCGCTTGGGATGCTCCTCGCGGGAAGCTCGAAAGATCGCCTGGGCAAGCTGCACGCTTGCTGCCCGCGCCAGCACGCGCTCGACGCCGTTGCCGCGCCACAACTCGATACGATAGGGCAGGTCCTCCACCGCCTGCGAACGGGGATCATCGACCGGCATTGTCGCACCACAATAGGAAGCGGTCGGTCATCGTCTTCAAGCAACCATCAGTGCTGTGGTCCATTCCATCGCGAGACGATGCTGTTCTTGTGCCGGAGCGTCACGTACCGCTCGGGGTACTCGCGCGTCGCGGCGTAGTAGGCGGCGTAGCCGATGCTGCCGTTGGCGGTGACGGCCAGCACCTGTTCCACGCTGCTGCGCGCTTTGTCCCACAGCTCGACCTTGTATGGCAGTTCCTCATGCTCCGGCGCGTCGCGGTCGAAGCGTACCGGCTTCGGCGCACCGTCGTCGGATTCACCGGATGACAAGCGTAACGGCCGACGGTCCCGTACTGGCTGGTAAGACACAATAGCGAAAGAAGAAGACATGCGAATGCGTTGCTCCCATGGAGTTCAGTCGATATGCTCAGCTACCGCTCTGGGCTGGGAAACGGCGCATTTGGCGCGAACTCGCAGGGACGAGCATGACATCGGCGGCTGGCGGACTGCAACCCTTCTCCAGCAAACATCGCCTGGCCCTGCTGGTCGACGCGGTGACGGACTATGCAATCATCCTGCTCGATTCCGGCGGTCGCGTCACGACCTGGAATTCGGGGGCTGAGCGGGTTCAGGGCTATAGCGCCATCGAGATCATCGGCCGTCATTTTTCATGCTTTTTCACGCCCGAGGACCAGTCCGGAGGACTGCCCGAGACCCTTCTTGCCACGGCGGCGACCGATGGCCGCTTTGAGATGGAAGGTTGGCGTCTGCGCAAGGACGGCAGCCGCTTCTGGTGCAACGCCGTGGTCCATCGCGTGCAGGACGAGCACGGCAACCTCGTCGGCTTCGCCGAGATAACGCGCGATATCACCGAGCGTATGGCCGCTCAGCAGGCGTTGATGGACGGTGAACGACGCTTCCGGATGCTGGTCGAGGGTGTAACCGACTATGCCATCTACATGCTCGATCCAAGCGGCGTGATCGTGAGTTGGAACCACGGCGCTGAGCGCATGAAGGGTTACGCCGCTTCCGAGATCGTCGGTCAGCGATTCTCGCGAGTCTACACCCCCGAGGACCGGGCCAAAGGCTTGCCGGGCAGGGCGCTGGAGACGGCCGCGCGCGAGGGGCACTTCGAAGCCGAAGGTTGGCGTCTGCGCAAGGATGGCAGCCGGTTCTGGGCCTCGATCGTGCTCGATGCCATCCGCGATAACGAGGGCAAGCTTGAAGGCTTCGCCAAGATCACGCGCGACATCACCGAGCGCCGTGCCGCGCAGCAGGCGCTGCTGGACAGCGAGCGGCAATTTCGGTTGCTGGTCAACAACGTCATCGACTACGCGCTTTATATGCTCGATCCCAACGGCATCGTGACGAGCTGGAACGCCGGTGCGCAGCGGATCAAGGGATATACCGCCAACGAGGCCATCGGCCACCACTTTTCGCGCTTCTATACGGAGCGGGATCGCGCTGTCGGTTTGCCGCTGCGCGCGCTGCACACGGCTATGACGGAGGGCCGCTTCGAGGCGGAAGGCTGGCGAGTCCGCAGGGATGGCAGCTTGTTCTGGGCCAGTGTCGTGATTGATCCCGTACGCGACGAAGAGGGCCGTCTCATCGGCTTCGCCAAGGTCACCCGTGACATCACGGAGCGCCGCGATGCGCAGCTCGCGCTGCAGGAGGCCCAGGCGCAGCGTGCCCAGGCGCAGAAAATGGATGCGCTGGGCCAGCTCACGGGTGGCGTGGCGCATGACTTCAACAACCTCTTGACGATCGTGCTTGGCCAGGCGGAGCTCCTGAAGCGCCGCATCAAGGGTGACGCGGCGATGTCCAGGTCGGTGGACGCCATCGAGCTCGCCGCCCAGCGCGGGGCCACATTGACACGTCAGCTCCTGACATTCGCGCGGCGCCAGTCGGTGAACCCCACGACGGTCGTGCTCCGCCAGCATATCGACGGTTTCGGCATCATGCTGAAGAGCTCGATCGGCTCGTCGGTCAATCTGGTGAGCGAAGTGGCGACCGATTGCTGGCCAGTCAGTGTCGATCCGGGAGAATTGGAGCTGGCGCTGGTCAATCTGGCGCTGAATGCGCGTGATGCCATGCCGGAGGGCGGCACCCTCGTGGTGCGGGCGGGAAATGTCGTCCTCGCCCCCGCCGATACGCCCGCCGGAATCGAGGGCCAGTTCGTGGCGCTCAGCGTCTCGGATACCGGTACCGGCATCGCGCCTGATCTCTTGCCCAACGTGTTCGAGCCGTTCTTCACCACCAAGGACGTCGGCAAGGGCAGCGGGCTTGGCCTGTCGCAGGTCCACGGCTTCGTCCACCAGTCAGGCGGGACGGTGACTCTGGCGAGCGAGCTTGGCCGGGGTACGACCGTCACCCTCTATCTGCCGCGCGGTCTCGAGCAGCCGGCGGCGACCGAGACGACGGCCGAACCGGAAAAGAGTGCCGGTCAGAAGGTGCTGCTGGTCGAGGACAATCCCGAGGTCGCCGAGGTGAGCCGGTTGATGCTGGAGCAGCTCGGCTACGCGGTGCGCCACGTGCGTGACGGCTCGGCCGCGCTGGCGGCAGTCGACGCAGGCCCGCTCGACCTCGTGGTCAGTGACATCGTCATGGCGGGCGGAATTGATGGTCTGGCGCTTGCCAGGGCTGTGCGCGAGCGCAAGCCCGACCTGCCGATCCTGCTGGTGACCGGCTATAGCGAGGCGGCGGCGCGGGCGGCAGGGGAATTCACCGTACTGCGTAAGCCCTTCATGCTGGCCGAACTCAGCCGCGCCACTGCGCGGATGATCGCCGACGCCGGTCGGCCGAACGGCGACAATGTCGTGCGACTGCGCGATATGCGCCCCACACCCGGCCGCGGCTGACACAGCGTTGCCTGGTGGATTCCGCTAGTGCACCGTGATCTTGGTCGTTTTGGCCAGTTCGCGCCATTGCGCCAGCTCCTGGCTGACCTGCGCGCCGAACTCCAGAGGCCCGTTGCCGACCGGCTCGAGGCCGTCCTTGTCGAAACGCACCAGGGTCTCGGGCCGGGCGACGAAGCGCTGGATGGCCGGCGCCAGCTTCTGGACCACCGTGCCGGGCGTCTTGGCCGGAACGAGGATGCCCATCCACAGATAGCCTTCGAAGCCCGGCAGCTGCTCGGTCACGGCCGGCACGTCGGGAAACTGCCTTAGCCGCCTGGCGCTGGTGACGGCGAGCAGGTTGGTTCCATCTCATCCCATTCGCGCGCGCGGGCGATCGTGGTTTCACCGGGCATGATGGGTCCGGCTGATTCCAGCCGGACCCATCATGCGCCGCTGCCGGCTTGGCTGAGGGACGTGCGCGCTTCGGCAGTACCTTATCGGATGTAAATCCCAGACGGGGTGTTTGTTTTTGTCTATTGGGCACCCGTCGCACCAGAAAGAACAATCAAACCCGATCACCATTCGCGCCTTTATCGACGACATACTTTGCCAGGCCCCTTTCATGTGTTGCACTATCGCCTAACACAGCACGCTCAATCGATGCTTCGCCTCATGAACGCCGGCGGCAACAGCCTTGGCATAGAGTTCCCGTGCCTTTGTGACATTGCCGCGCCTGCCGGAGATTCCCCATGCCGACAAGGTCGCCCGATCGTAAGTCTCCGCCAGCAAGAACAGCGCCAGCGCGCTCCCGCTCTCGGCGGCGCGCTCGAGCACGCCCCGCGCCGCGATGATGTTGCCCTCGTCGAGCAGCAGGCGAGCTTGTGCCATAAGGCGCGTCGCTTCCCGATTGCCGGGCGCTTCCGGCGCCATTGGCATCGAGGCAGGACTATCCGACGGGCTCACCGTCACGGTGCGGCCACGGTCCAGCGCGTCTTCCGCGGCCGCCAGCTGCTGCTCGAGCTCCTGGCTACGGACACGTTCCTGCACCAGCAGCTTCTGGTCGTCCTCGCGGCTCGTCAGCTGCCGCTCGAGTTCCTGGCTGCGGACACGTTCCTGCACCAGCAGCTTCTGGTCGTCCTCGCGGGTCGCCAGCTGCCGCTCGAGTTCCTGGTTGCGGGCACGTTCCTGCGCCAGCAGCTTCTGGTCGTCCTCGCGGGCCGCCAGCTGCCGCTCGAGTTCCTGGTTGCGGGCACGTTCCTGCGCCAGCAGCTTCTGGTCGTCCGCGCGGGCCGCCAGCTGCCGCTCGAGTTCCTGGTTGCGGGCACGTTCTTGCGCCAGCAGCTTCTGGTCGTCCGCGCGGGTCGCCAGCTGCCGCTCGAGTTCCTGGTTGCGGGCACGTTCCCGCGCCAGCAGCTTCTGGTCGTCCGCGCGGGCCGCCAGCCGCCGCTCGAGTTCCTGGCTGCGGACACGTTCCTGCGCCAGCAGCTTCTGATCGTCCGCGCGGGTCGCCAACTGCTGCTCGAGTTCCTGGCTGCGGGCACGTTCCTGCGCCAACAGCTTCTGGTCGTCCGCGCGGGCCGCCAACTGCTGCTGGAGTTCCTGGCTGCGGGCACGTTCCTGCGCCAGCAGCTTCTGGTCGTCCGCGCGGGCCGCCAGTTGCTGCTCGAGCGCCTGGCTATGGGCACGTTCCTCGACCAGCAGCCTCTGCGCTTCATTTCGGCGAATCACCAGCTGTTGCTCGAGTTCTTGGCTGCGGGCGCGTTCCTCCGCCAAGTCGGCTTCAGCCCTCTCGGCGCGTTTTTTTAGCTTCCCTTCAGCTGCCTTGCGCGCCGCTTCCTCTGCCTGGAGACGGGCATCCTCGGCTGCCTGGCGATTGCCGGCGTCTTGCGCCGCAGCTAGAGCTTGAGCCTCAGCCACTTTGCGAGCCGCCTCGGCCCTGGCCTTTTCTTCGGCCGCGTGCCAAGCCTCTTCCCGGCGCGCTGCAGCCACGGCTGCAAGCTTCTCCTCGGCAGCTTTCCCCTCCAAGCGATCTCGACCTTCCAGCGCACGTCCCAATTCCTCGAGTTCGCGTTCGATCTCGCCCACGCGACGACGTTCTTCCGCCCGTGCCGATTCGACCACCGGCGCCGGAAAACGAACTAGCCGCGGTTTCTCGTTCTGATCGTCAGCCATCTGGCCCCGCTTGTTGGCAAATCGCGCAGAGGGGCATGTCGGTCGCCCCACAGAGGACATCTGAGGCGACATCGTGCCGATATAGGCCTATCTCCACCAAGCACAAGAGAGAACTCTTCGAGGTGTTGCTCGGGACGCTGAGCTCGGCGGCTGCCAGTCGGCCGCCTGCCATTCGACCCGAAACGCCCGAACTGGCCGCTCGATGTCCTTGAGTGTGACTCACCCAGTGCACCGAGTTTGGCCTTAGGCCGGCCATCAACAGCTTCAGGCAAAGCACGCGATACAATGATCCCGCCGGTGGCGCTTCCGCGTCAAGGCGCGCGGCAATGTTAACGCTGCTCTGCGTCACCCGTACAACGCCGATATCCAGAACCATCTCGGGTATGCGCGCCGCGGTTGCGGCGACTGGACTTGGCATTCGTCCACTACCGGCGGGGCACTGATGCTCAATCTGCGGCACCGGGGCGCCCGCGAGCATCTCGGCGAAGCCTACCTGATGGCCGGCGATCTCGCCCTGGCTGAAGCACAGCTTCAGCCCCTGAAGCGAATTCGCCTGATCCCTTGTGACGAACACGGGGATATGGAACGTGCGATCGCGATCTATCGGATTCGTACGGGCATCGAGTCGACTGAGTGAGGAAGAAGGGCTAGCGGACGTCTTTGCCGTTCGGCTAGTCAAAACCTCTGTGACGAGCTACTGGTTCGCATCTGCGAGACCCATCTGACGGCAGAGCAGGACCAGCGTCTCGTAGATCACGTGGGCGCAGAGGTGCGCGGCCATGCCGTTCACGTCCTGCGGTGGACTCACCGTGTTGACGTCGACGGCGACGATGTTGAGATCGGTGAGGCAGCGCAGCAGGTCGATGCCCTCACGCGCCGACAAGCCGCCCCAGGTCGGCGTGCAGACGCCCGGAGCGACCGAGGGATCGAAGACGTCCATGTCGAAGCAGAGATAGACCGGCCGCTTGCCGACCCTGTCGCGGAACTCGGCCATGCGCTGGGCGAAGCCGCCGCGCACCAGCTCATCGAGCGTCACCACCTTGTAGCCGAGGCGCATGGCGCGCGGCACGACGCCCTGCGCATAGGTCGTGCCGCGGATGCCGACGTGCCATGAGAAGGCGGGATCGACCAGGCCTTCCTCGGCGACATGGGTGAACTGGGTGGCGGAGTTGTATCTCTCCGACGCGTCGTAGGGATAGGCATCGGTGTGCGCGTCGATGTGCAGGGCCGCCATCCTGCCATGCTTCCTGCCGACCGCGCGCGCCACCGGCACGGTCACCGAGCCATCGCCGCCGATCGTGACGGGGATGGCGCCTGCCGCGACGATGCGATCGACCGCCTGCTCGGTGCGCGCGAAGGCGTCTTCGATCTTGCTGGGCGTCAGCCGCACGTTGCCGCAATCGACCAGCCCGAGTGCGGCCGGGGCATCGAAGTCGGCATGGATGCCGTAGCGGCGCATCAGCGCCGACTGTTGGCGCACCGAATCGGGGCCGCCGCGCGCACCGATGCGCATGTTGGTGCCGCAGTCGAAAGGGATGCCCAGGATGGCAGCCTTGTTGGCTGGACCCGGCCGGCCGTAGGGCACGCCCATGAAGGTGGTGGGCGAGGTGAAGAGCTCGTCGTCGGCGAGGCGATCCATCTGCTGCCTGCTAGTACCAACTATCGCGGAAGGGAGAGACGTAACTCGGATACGAGCCCACTGTCATCCCGAGCGCAGCGAGGGACCTCTCCGTGCGGCCTCAACGGCCCCGCGCTTCGCTCGGGGTGACAATAGCGACAATTGCGGTTCCCGGTACTAAGACGACTTCAGGAATTGAAGCAGCAATCGGTTGACCTCGTCGGGCTTCTCCTGCTGCACCCAGTGGCCCGCGCCCTCGATGAGATGGATCTCCTTCATCCTGGTGCAGGCGGTCTTCCGCATGCGGTCGATGGCGCCCGGCGTCTGGTAGATGCCCCAGTCGCTGCGGCCCGAGATGAACGTCGAAGGCACGTCGACGGTGCGGCCGCTGAAGACCTCCAGCTCCCCATTGGCCTTGCCACTGGTCCGCACGCGATACCAGTTGAGCCCACCCTGGAAGCCGTTGCGTTCGTATTCGGCGCTGTAGACGCCGAGCTCCGGCTCGGTGAGCCAGGTGTTGGCGGCGATGTCGGCCGGCGACGGCATCTCCTTGGCGACTGTCTCGGCCATGCCGTCGGCGAGATCCATGATGTAGTAGGTCGGCATCTTGGCCACCTCCTCGGCGGTCCAGCCGGCGAGCTCGAACGGTTTGTTGGCTTTCCAGTCGGCGCTCTTGTGGTGGTAGTAGGCGCGTAGGAAGGCATGCACCCCTTGCTTCGCCCGCCACATGTTCTCGTTGGCCGGCCGCGTCGAGTAGTACCATTGGTAATGCTTGCGCGGCCGCGCCAGCGCCGCCATCGCGGCGTGGATGTCGTAGCCCTTGCCGGCGGCGGGCTTGTCGGCCGTGTCGAACGGCACTGATGGAGGACCGCCGAACGGCGCGCTCATCAGCACCATGCGCCTGAAGATGTCGGGCCGGATCAGCGCGGCGTAGGCCGCGACCGAGGCGCCGAAGTCATGGCCGACGACCGCTTCCGCCGTTCGATGTCCCAGCGCGAACAGCACGCCGATGGCGTCGCGCACCAGATTCATGAACCGGAAGGCCGAGAGGTCGCCGTCGTAGTCGGCATCCCATCCCGTCGTGCGACCATAGCCGCGCTGGTCGGGTGCGATGGCGTGGTAGCCCGCCCCCGCGAGCGCCGGCATCACCTTGCGCCAGCTGTAGGCGAGCTCGGGGAAGCCGTGCAGCAACAGGACGGCCGGCCGTCCCTTCGATTCGAAACCGGCCTCGAGCACATGGATGTCGAGGCCGTTGATGCCGGGGAGGATGCGGGCGCGGACGCCGCTGGGAAGCACGGGGGAGGCAAGTGGTTGCATGCCCCGAGCCTACGCGACGCGTCCTGGGAAGGGCAGTCCCTAAAGCCTGGCTCTGATCTACTGCTGGGTCAGCCCGTCGGCGCACGCGCTGCCGTTATCGGCGAGCGGCGTCTTGTCGGATGACTTGCACGCTTCTCGCGACGCGCGTGCGACGCGCGCCTCAGCGTAGGCGATGTCGGGCTCACCGCGGTCGAATGCCTTGGCAGCGCTTACGACACAGTGCTCGAACGTCCGCGTTCCCGGTGTGACGCCATATTCGAGACAGGCATGCTCGGCGAACGCCAGGGCTTGGCCCGACTGGGCATCGGCCTGGTCGCGAGAGGCAATGGCGGCCATCGTCAGTCCGCCTACCGCCAGCATGAGCAGATTGTAGCGGAACATGACTTCTCTCTCTCCTTTCCGATCCGCACGCCGACTACGGGTGATCGGCGATCTGCGGCCCGTAGTCGGGCGCTGCGTCGGCATGCACCATGAGCCCCTGTACATAGGCCTCGCGATCAAAACAGGCCTGGAAGCCCGTCGTCTGCGGTTGCAGGCCAGAGCCCAAGCAGGCCTCGCGGGCGCTGGCGGCTACCCGGGCGAAGCTGCGCGCCAGCGCAGGCTCACCCCAGTACAAGGCGCGCGTCGCCTGGGACAGGCAGTACTCATACCCGTCGCTTCGAGGCGCAATGCCCTGTTCGCGGCAAATGCGTTGCGCCTGGCTTTCCGCCGATGCGGGCGGTATCGGCGGCACGAAAGCGACGAAGGCGCCGACGATCAGTACGCCGGCGAGCGCGATGGCGGCGTGCACCCGGCTGTTGGTCATGGCTGGCTCCTAGGGTCTGGTAGCTGACAAACGCTATGACGCGTGTCCTGGTTGCCCCTTGGATCCACAGTCGCCCAATTGCTGTCGTAATTGGCGCCGACGGCGCAGGTGAAAGCGTTCCTGGCAGTCGCGTAGAACGGCACAAGGAATGGCGTGATCGCCGGCTCGACCTGCCACACGTGGCCCTCTACGGCACGCAAAAATTCCCAAAACGACCGGGCTGTCGCTGACTGAAGTGCTTGACAGTTGGAAACTTAAGTTATAGAGACGGCCTGTTATGTTGCTTCCCCGAGTTGTCGCTCTATGCATCGTCGATCGGATTCACGACACCGGCGGGCTGGCCTGTTCGGCAAGGCCATGTGCGTGAGCCGGGAGGCGGGGCAGCCGAGAAGGCCGATAAAAGGTCTCCCGAATGAAATGGCCAGCGGAATTGTCCGAAATACTCCGAAGGCCAGGAAAAGGCCCAAAAATCGCGGCTTTGGGCGGGTCGAATTCGGACAGGGCGAAACTGTCCCCGCGCTACCGACAAAACTAGTAGCTCTTCGGCAGCCCCAGCACGCGCTCCGCCACGTAGCACAGGATGAGCTGCTCGCTGACCGGCGCGATGCGTGCAATCAGGACCTCGCGCAGGAAGCGTTCCACGTGAAACTCCTTGGCGTAGCCATAGCCGCCATGGGTCAGGATCGCCCGCTCGCAGGCCTCATAGGCAGCTCTCGCGCCAAGGTACTTCGCCGAGTTGGCCTCGGCGCCGCATTCCTTGCCGTTGTCGTAGAGCCACGCCGCCTTGAAGGCGAGCAGGTTGGCGGCTTCGAGCTGCATCCAGCTCTCGGCCAGGGGGTGCTGAATCGCCTGGTTCTTGCCGATCGGCCGGCCGAACACGATGCGCTCCTTGGCGTATTGCGTGGCCCTGGCAAGCGCGGCCTTGCCGATGCCGATCGCCTCGGCGGCGATCAGCACGCGCTCGGGGTTGAGCCCGTGCAGCAGGTAGTGGAAGCCCTTGCCTTCCTCGCCGATGCGATCCTCCAGCGGCACCTTCAGCCCGTCGATGAACACCTGGTTGGTGTCGATCGCCTTGCGCCCCATCTTGTCGATCTCGGTCACCTCGATCTTGGAGCGGTCGAAGTCGGTGTAGAACAGCGTCAGGCCGTCGGTCGGCTTCCTGCATTTCTCCTTGGGCGTCGTGCGCGCGATCAGCAGCATCTTGTCGGCGACCGAAGCCGTGGTGGTGAAGGTCTTCTTGCCGTGCACGACGTAGCCGTTGCCGTCGCGCTCGGCCTTGGTGTCGAGCGCCGTGGTGTTCAGCCCGGCGTCGGGCTCGGTGACGGCGAAGCAACCCTTGATCTTGCCCTTGATGATGTCGGGCAGGATGCGCTTCTTCTGCTCCTCGGTGCCGAACACGACGATCGGATTAGGTCCGAAGATGTTGAGGTGGATCGCCGAGGCGCCCTGCAGGGCGGCACCAGATTCGGCCACCGTCTGCATCAGGAGCGCCGCTTCGGTGATGCCGAGCCCCGCGCCGCCATACTCCTCGGGCATGGCGATGCCGAGCCACCCGGCATCGGCCATGGCGCGATAGAAATCGTCGGGGAAGCCGCCTTCCTTGTCCTTCTTCAGCCAGTACCTGTCGTCGAACTGGGCGCAGAGCTTGGCGACGCTGTCCTTGATGGCGAGCTGATCTTCTGAAAACGCGAAATCCATGATGATTGCCTTAGCGATTCGCTGCCAGCCAGGACAGCATGATGCGGTTGAACTGATCCGGCCGTTCGACGTTGGGCAGGTGACGCGCCGCGGCGATGCCCTCGTAACGGCCGCCGGGAATCTTCGAGGCGATGAGCTGGTTGCGGTCCGGCGGCGTGCCCTGATCCTCGTCACCGCAGATCACCAGGGTCGGGACCTTGATGGTGGCCAGCCGATCCTCGTAGTTGAAGTTCTGGATCGCGGACATGCATCCCGCCGAGCCCGCGGGCGTGGTGTTGCTGATCGTGTCGCGGATCTCCCGCCAGCGCACCGGATTCACCTTCTTGAACTCGTCGGTGAACCAGCGCTCCATCGTGCCGTCGGCCAGAGCCGCCAGACCCTTGGTCCGTACGGTGGCCTTGCGCTCCTCCCAGGTCCCCGCCGAGCCGGGCGGTGTCGACGGCTGGGTGTCGCAGAGCGTCAGCGACAGCAGGTTGCCGGGGTTCGCCAGCGCGAAGCCCTGGCCGATCATGCCGCCGATCGAGAGCCCGATATAATGCACCTTCTTGATGCCGAGCACGTCGAGCGCGCCCTTCACGTCCGCCGCCAGCGCATCCATCGTGTAGTCGCCGTCGACCGCCGCGCTGCCGCCGTGGCCGCGCATGTCGAGCCGCAGCACGCGATAGCCCGCCGCCAGCAACGGCACCATCTGCTCGACCCACATGCCGCCGTCGGCATTCAGCGAATGGGTGAAGCACACAGTCGGCGCGGCCTGCGGGCCGGCGAGGTCGAAGTAGACTTTTCGTCCGTTGAGAGAGAGCAGCATCGTTGGTCTCCAAATTTGCTGTCACCCTGAGCGAAGCGAGGGGCCTCTCCAGTTGCCTTAAAGGTCCCTCGCGTCGCTCGGGGTGACAGCGGATTACATCGCCGAGATCCCGCCGTCGATCACGACTTCCGAGCCGGTCATGAAGCTCGACTCGTCGGAGGCGAGGAACACCAGCGCCCAGCCCACTTCCTCCGGGCGGCCCAACCGGCCGATCGGCACCTGGCGGCCGAGCTTCTGCTGCATCACCTCGTTGCCGAAGCGGTCGCGGTATTTGTCGAGGATCGGCGTGTCGATGAAGGTCGGATGCACCGAGTTGCAGCGGATGTTGTACCCCGACTTGGCGCAGTGCAGCGCCACCGACTTGCTGAGCAGACGCACACCCGCCTTGGCCGAGTTGTAGGCCGCCATGTTGGCGCCGGCGATGATGCCGGAGATCGACGAGATGTTGATCACCGAGCCGCCCAGACGCTGCGTGTGCTTCTTGATCTCGGCGACGCCGTGCTTGCAACCCAGGAACACGCCGTCGAGGTCGATGGCGTGGACCTTGCGCCACTCCTCGAGCTGGATCTCCTCCACCGTCTTGCTGAGTCCGATGCCGGCCGAGTTCAGGAGCACGTGCAGCGCACCGAACTTGTCGACCGTCTCCTGGATGGCGGCCTTCCAGTTGTCCTCGCTGGTGACGTCGAGCTTCACGAAGTGTCCGGCCGAGCCCAGCTTGTCGGCCACCGCCTCGCCGCGGTCGGCGGCGATGTCGGCGACCACGACCTTGGCGCCCTCCTGCGCCATCAGGGCCGCGGCATTGGCGCCGAGGCCCGATGCGCCGCCTGTGATCAGCGCCACCTTGCCTGCAAGGCGATCGGTCATGTCTTTCTTCCTCCAGCTCTGGCTTCGCGATGGGCGATATAGCTCGTCGCCGCCACGATGATCGCAGCGCCGACGAACGTCCAGCCGTCCGCGGTCTTGCCCCAGAGCGCCACGTCCGACAAGGCGGCCCACACGATGCCGAGGAAGGTGATGGGTTGCAGGGCGGAAATGTCGAGCAGTCGATAGGCCCAGGTGACGAAGAAGTACCCCAGGGTGCCGAAGAAGCCGGACGCCAGGAACCACAGGAACTGCTCGCCTGTCGGCGTCTGCCAGAACCACAGGCCGAACGGCGCGAAGCAGACGGCGCCGACGATGCTTTGCCACAGCACGACGACCTCGGGCTTGTCGCGGCCGGCCACGACCTTGGCGATCAGATTGGAGCCGGCGATCAGGGGCACGGCCATCATCATCATCAGGACGCCGGGATTGAGCCCGACCAGGCCCGGCCGCACGATCACAAGCATGCCGAAGAAGCCGACGCCGACCGCGACCCAGCGCCGCCAGTGCACCCTCTCGTGCAGGAAGAGGACGGCGCCCACGGTGACGAAGATCGGCCCGGTGAAGCCCAGTGCCGCAATGGTGGCGAGCGGCAGCCAGGCGACAGCCTCGTACCACAGGCCGTAGCCCGGCGTGTGGAACACGCCGCGCAGGCAGTGGAGCTTGAGATCGCGCGTGCGCATGCCGGCGGGCCCGGCGCGCCACAGCATGAACGGCGCGATCAGCGCCACGCCTGCCAGCCAGCGGCCCCACGAAACCATCAGCGGCGGCAGCTCGCTCGCCAGCTCCTTGGCCGAGATGTTGAGGCAGTTGAAGAACACGCCCGACACGACCGCGAGGAAGAAGCCGCGCGCCACGCGCGACGGAATGAGGCGCGACAGCGAGTCGGGTGCATCGGCGGCGGACGCGGACATGGCGTCTCGGCTTGCTCCCCGGCCGGGCGACGGTCAAGTCGCCGGTTTCGCCATGGCGTTCACCTGCATTGCCTTGGCCGGCGCATCAAGTAGGGTTCGACAACGGGGAAGAAGAAGGTGATCGATGATGCGTCGCGGCCTCTGTTTGCTGATCGCGGGTCTTGCCGTTCTGTCTGGGCAGGCGATGGCCCAGGAGACGTATCCCAGCCGACCTGTGCGCTGGGTCGTACCGTTTCCGGCTGGCGGTCCGACTGACACGCTGTCGCGCATCCTGACGGCGCGGCTGTCGGAGATCTGGGGCCAGAGCGTCGTGGTCGAGAACAAGGGTGGCGCGTCGGGTGCGATCGGCACCGACTTCGCCGCCAAGTCCCAGCCCGACGGCTACACGGTGATGCTGGGCACGCAGAGCACGAATGCGTCCAACATGCTCTTCTTTCCCAACCTGCCGTACGATCCGATCAAGGATTTCCAGCCGCTGACCTTGATCGGCACGGCCTGCATGGCGCTGGTGATTGCGCCCAACATACCGGCCAACACGCCCAAGGAACTGGTCGAGTGGGCCAGGAAGCAGGACGGCGGCGTCTCCTATGCGTCGGCGGCGCCCGGCAGCTCGCAGCACGTCGCCGCCGAACTCATGGTCCGGCGGGCCGACATGAAGGCGACGCATGTTCCCTACCGCGGCAGCTCGGCCGCCATGCCAGACCTGATGAGCGGCCGCGTCGCTTTCATGTTCGACAATCTGCCGTCGGCGCTGCCCGCGGCGCGCGCCGGCAAGGTCAAGGCGCTGGCCCAGACCTGCGCCACGCGCTCGCCGTCGGCGCCCGACCTGCCGACCATGGAAGAGTCCGGCTTCCCCGACTTCGCCATCGAAGGCTGGTACGGCATCTTCGCGCCGGCGAAGACGCCGCGGCCGATCGTCGACAAGCTGTCGGCCGACATCAATAAGGTGCTGATGGAGCCGGCCTCGCTGGAGAAGTGGAAGACGCTGGGCTTCGATCCCATCGGCACGACGCCCGAGGTGTTCGCGGAGCGGCAGAAGGCCGACCTCGCCTACTGGAAGAAGATGATCGACTACACTGGCATCAAGGTGGAGTAAGCATGGCGTACGACCTGAAGATCGTCGGCGGCGAGATCGTCGACGGCACCGGCGCGCCGCGCCGGCGCGGCGACCTCGGTATCAAGGATGGCAAGGTCGTGGCGCTCGGAAATGCGTCCGATACGGCCGAACGCACCATCGACGCCGGCGGACAGGTCGTGGCGCCGGGCTTCGTCGACATCCACACGCACTACGACGCCCAGGTCCTGTGGGACCCCATGCTCACCATCTCGCCGTGGCATGGGGTGACGACGGTGGTCGTCGGCAATTGCGGCTTCGGCATCGCGCCGACCCGGCCCGAGCATCGCGGCCTCATCCTGCGCACGCTGGAACGGGTCGAGGCGATGAGCCTCGCCGCGCTGGAGGCGGGCATCGGCCCCGATTGGCCGTTCGTCACCTTCCCGGAATACATGGACGCCGTCGCGGCGCGGCCGCTCGGCATCAATGTCGCCGTCATGCTGGGCCACACGCCGCTGCGTCTGTCGGTGATGGGCGAAGAGGCGACCGAGCGCGCCGCTCGCCCCGACGAGATCGCCACCATGAAGCGGCTGGCCGCCGAGGCGATGGATGTCGGCGCCGTGGGCTTCGCCACCTCGGTGTCGAAGGTCCATATCGGCTATGGCGGTCGCCCGGTGCCAAGCCGGCTGGCGGGCTTCGACGAGATGCTTGAGATCGCCGACGCCGTCGGCCGGTCGGGTCACGGCATCATCCAGTACAATGTCGGTCGCGATCCGCGTTGGGAGGAGTACGAGGCGCTGCACGCCAAGTCGGGTCGGCCGCTCGTCTGGACGGCGCTGCTGGCCGGATCGCTTGGGCCGAACTCGCATCGCCCGCAACTCGCCAGAGCGGGTGAACAGGTCGCCCGCGGCCTGCCGATCTACCCGCAAGGCGCCTGCCGCCCGATCCAGATCGAGTTCGACTTTCATTCGCCGGTGGTGTTCGACACCTGGGCGTCATTCGCCGCGGTTCGCGAGGCGCCCGACGATGCCTCGCGACGCAACGTCTACGCCGATCCGGCTTTCCGGGCGCGGGTGAAGCGTCAGGCGGATGGGCGTGGGCCCGACGACGACGTGTTCATGGGCAAGGAGCTGGAAGGCGATACACGCCGTGCCGCCTTCTGGACCTACGTCATTACCCAGGCCAGGGATCCGTCTTTGCGCGAGCGCAAGCTCGCCGACGTGGCGAAGGAACGCGGCAAGCATGCCGTCGACCTGATGCTCGACCTTGCGCTGGAGGACCTCGACACCCGCCTGCGCGCCTCGCAGCTCAACTTCGTCGAGGACGAGGTGCGTGAGATCATCAAGGACCCCAACGTCGTGATCGGCCTGGGCGACGGCGGCGCCCATCTCAGCCAGCTTTGTGACGCCTGTTATTCGACTCACCTGCTCGGCCACTGGGTGCGCGAGGACGGCGCCCTGTCGCTCGAGCAGGCCGTGCATCGCCTGACCGGTGCGACCGCCGCGCTGTTCGGCCTTGCCGACCGCGGGCGGCTGGCCGTTGGCCTGCCGGCCGATATCGTGGTCTTCGATCCGGCGACGGTCGGCGCCTCGGCGCTGGAGCGCGTCAACGACCTGCCGGCCGGCGCCGACCGCCTGATCGCCCATCCGCGCGGCATCCAGGCCGTCATCGTCAACGGCCGGCCGCTGCCGCCGCCGGGGCAGGTTCCCGACAGGCCCAGCGGACGGTTGTTGCGCCAGCGCCCGCAGGCGTAGGATCGGGCAACATTTCCGGAGGTCAGCCGATGGATACCGTCCTGCAATCGCGTACCCTCGACACCAGGCCGATCGCGCCGTCGCTGTTCGCGCACTTCGTGCTGCGTTCGTCGAACATGGCGAAGATGGTCGACTGGTACTGCACCGTGCTGAACATGCATGTCGTGCAGCGCAACGACTTCATCTGCTTCATGACCTACGACGACGAGCACCACCGGCTCGCGGTGGTGAACATCGAAGGCCTGCACGAGCCCGACCCCAACGCGTGGGGCTTGGCGCACGTCGCCTACACCTTCCGCGATATCGGCCAGTTGCTCTCGACCTGGCGCCGCCTGAAGGACAAGGGCATCGAGCCCTACCGGCCGATCCATCACGGTCCGACGATCTCGCTGTACTACCACGATCCCGACGGCAACTCGGTCGAACTGCAGGTCGATCGCTACAAGACCAAGGAGGAGTGCTCGGCCTATTTCACGACCGACGCCTTCCGCAAGAATCCGATCGGCGTGGCCTTCGATCCCGCGGTCCTGGCTGCCTCCTACGAGGCGGGCGTGCCCGAGGCCGAGCTGATGAGCATTCCTGACGGCCCGCCGGCGCCGCTCGCTTCGGCACGGCGCTGATCGCCTCTCCGGCTTCAGAAAAGCCAGACGAGCGCGCCGACGCCCATCGCTACGATGGCCGCCGATGCCGCCATCATGATGCGCATCGAGGGATGGTAGGTTTCGGCGTCGATCGAGCGGCTCACGCGCAGATAGTGCCAGAGCGCGCCGACCATCATCACGATGCCCAGCACGACGAGGCCGGCGCCGAGCGCTCCGACGTGGCGGTTCGCGGCGGCGCGCACCTCCGGCACGACCTGGTTGATCTCCATCAGGAACAGGCTGAAGCGGTTGATCGCCACCCCGAACGCGATCACCGCGATCGAGGTTCGGATCCATGCCAGCAGCGTTCGTTCGTTGGCGAGGTGATCGCTGACATGGCGGTTCAGGGGATTGTCCACCGTGGCCTCCCGGCACAAAGAAGAAGGGCGCGAACCCGAAGGATCGCGCCCCGTTTCCTGCCGTCAAGGAAGGCTTAGTTGTACTTGGCGATCTCCATGCGCCCGACCTGGTCGCGATGGACCTCGTCCGGGCCGTCGGCCAGGCGCAGCGTGCGCTGGTGGGCGTACATGCTGGCCAGCTTGAAGACCTGGCTGACGCCGCCGGCGCCGTGCAGCTGCAGGCAGCGGTCGACCACCTTGGAGCTGATGTTGGGCACCGCCACCTTGATCATGGCGATCTGCTGGCGGGCTTCCTTGTTGCCATACTTGTCCATCGCCCAGGCGGCCTTCAGGACCAGCAGGCGGGCCATGTCGATCTCCATGCGCATGTCCGCGACATGAGCCTTGGTGACACCCATCTCCGAGATGCGCTGGCCGAAGGCGACGCGGCTCTTGGCCCGCTTGATCGCCATCTCGAGTGCGCGCTCGGCGACACCGATGGCGCGCATGCAGTGATGGATGCGGCCGGGCCCGAGGCGGCCCTGGGCGATCTCGAAGCCCCGGCCCTCGCCCAGCAGGATCGCCGACTTCGGCACACGCACATTGTCGTAGATCACCTCGGCATGGCCGTGTGGCGCGTCATCATAGCCGAACACATGCAGCATCTTCACGATTTTGATGCCCGGCGTGTCGCGCGGGACCACGATCATCGACTGCTGGCGGTAGGCCGGCGCGTTGGGATCGCTCTTGCCCATCAGGATGATGACCTTGCAGCGCGGGTCGCCCATGCCCGACGACCACCACTTGCGGCCGTTGATGACATAGCTGTCGCCGTCGGCC
>JAEZHS010000314.1 GCA_023436825.1 Pseudomonadota bacterium
ACCGACCCGGCGGCCCCGGGGCACCTCTACCTTCGCCGAAAGGCCCCTCGCTACGCTCGGGGTGGCAGGGGGCTAGATCATCGCCATCCCGCCGTTGATGTGCAGGGTCTGGCCGGTGACGTAGGCGGCCTCGTCGCTGGCCAGATAGACCACGCCCGCAGCGATCTCGCCGGGAGTGCCCAGCCGGTCGGCGGGCACCCGGCCCAGGATCCCCTTCTTCTGTTCGTCGGTCAGCACGTCGGTCATCGGCGTGGCAATGAAGCCCGGCGCGACGCAGTTCACCGTGATGGCGCGCGAGGCGAGCTCCTGGGCGAGCGACTTGGACATGCCGATCAGCCCAGCCTTGGCGGCGGCATAGTTGGCCTGGCCGGGATTGCCGGTGACGCCGACGATCGAGGTGATGTTGATCACCCGGCCGTGGCGGCGGCGCATCATGCCACGCATCGCCGCCCTCGTGAGCCGGAAGGTGCCGGTCAGGTTGACCTGCAGCACCTTCTCCCACTCCTCGTCCTTCATGCGCATGGAGAGGTTGTCGCGCGTGATGCCCGCGTTGTTGACCAGGATGTCGATCTTGCCCATCGCCGCCTCGGCCTCCTTGACCAGACGGTCGATGTCGGCGGCATCGTCCATGCGCGCGGCGATCACATGTGCGCGCTCGCCGAGCTCGCTCTTGAGCTTCTCGAGCGCATCGGCGCGCGTGCCCGACAGCGTCACCGTGGCGCCCTGCTTGTGCAGCGCGCGGGCGATGGCGCCGCCGATGCCGCCCGAAGCGCCGGTCACCAGCGCCGCCTTGCCGGAAAGATCGAACATTGGGTCCCCTAAGAACTATCTGTCACCCCGAGCTCAGCGAGGGGCCTTTGAAGCTACAGGAAAGGTCCCTCGCTTCGCTTGGGATGACATTAAGCCGTTTTCAGAAAAGCCTCGATATCCGCCGGCGTGTTCAGCGCCAGGCCGGTCATTTCCTTGTCGATGCGCTTCACCAGACCCGACAGCACCTTGCCCGAGCCGCACTCGACCAGCGCGTCGACGCCCTGCGATTTCATGTACTGGACGCTCTCGCGCCAACGCACCAGCCCGGTGACCTGTTCCACGAGCCGCTGCTTGATGGCGTTGGGCTCGGTGATCTCGGCCGCCAGCACGTTGGCGACCAGCGGCACGCGCGGCGTGCCGAGCGTCACCGTCTCGAGCGCCTTCTGCATGGCATCGGCGGCGGGCTGCATCAGCGGGCAATGAAAGGGTGCGCTCACCGGCAGCAGCATGCCGCGCTTGGCGCCGCGCGCCTTGGCCGTCTCGATGCAGCGCGCGACGGCCGCCTTGTGGCCGCTCACCACGACCTGACCGCCGCCATTATCGTTGGCGACCGCCACGACCTCGCCTTGCGCAGCCTCCTTGCAGGCCTCCAGCGCCGGCTCGAGCTCGATGCCGAGCAGCGCCGCCATCGCGCCCTCGCCCACCGGCACCGCCTTCTGCATCGATTGGCCGCGCAGCTTCAGAAGCCGCGCGGCGTCTGCGAGTTGCAACGCACCCGCCGCCGTCAGGGCCGAATATTCGCCGAGCGAATGCCCGGCGACGTGGCTTGCCAGGCTGGCCAACGGCTTGCCTCCGTCCTTCTCCAGGACACGCACGACCGCGATGCTGACGGCCATCAGGGCGGGCTGCGCGTTCTCGGTGAGGACCAGGTCAGATTCGGGCCCTTCCCGCATCAATTTCGACAGATTCTGCCTCAGCGCCTCGTCGACCTCCTGGAAGACATCCCGGGCGGTCGAGAAGGCCCCCGCCAGGTCGGCGCCCATGCCGACGGCCTGGGATCCCTGTCCCGGAAAGACGAAAGCGCGACTCATGGGCCGTTTCCCCTGCGTTCCTGGCGTTACAATTCGATTTTCAGGCTCTCCCCTAGCGGGGGAGAGGAACTCAAGGCAAGGCCGGAACGCCTTGATTTCGGGGGATTTGCCTGTATAACCGCCGCTCTTCGGGGCCTCAGTCGGCCCCGATCTCCTTGCCGACCCAAGCAATGACGCGACGGGCCGGCTAGATCCGGGCGGTTGCCGGTCGACCTTATAATAGGGGCACGACGAACTCCGGGTCGCTAACAGCCATAAGGAGCCGTTCGTTTCATGGCACTCTACGAGAATGTCTTCATTGCGCGTCAGGACGTCCCGACGACGCAGGTGGAGGCGCTGACCACCCAGTTCTCGGAACTGGTCACCGGGTTGGGCGGCACCGTCTCCAAGAAGGAGTACTGGGGCCTCCGTTCCCTCACCTACCGCATCAAGAAGAACCGCAAGGGTCACTACACCCTGCTCAACATCGACGCGCCGGCCGCCGCCATCAAGGAGCTGGAGCGCACGATGTCGATCAACGAAGACATCATCCGCTTCCTCACCGTCCGCGTCGACGAGCTCGAGGAAGGCCCGTCGGCCATCATGATCCGCAGCGCCGAGAAGGCCGACCGTCCGGGCGGCGATCGCGGTGATCGCGGCGACCGCTGGGGCGATCGTCCGCCGCGCCGTGAGCGTCCGCGCTTCGGCGATGAAGGTGCACCTGCCGGTACGGGAGAAGAAGAATGAGCGCACAACGTCGTCCCTTCACCCGCCGCCGCAAGAGCTGCCCGTTCTCCGGCGCCAACGCGCCGAAGATCGACTACAAGGACGTGCGCCTGCTGCAGCGCTTCGTCTCTGAGCGCGGCAAGATCGTGCCGA
>JAEZHS010000379.1 GCA_023436825.1 Pseudomonadota bacterium
CGCCATGGCGGGCGAGGCACGCATCGTCGCGGCCCGGGCGGCGCGTCCGGATCTGCCGAATGCCGAGCGGCTCAGCAGTGACGGCGTGAGCTATGTCGGCCAGGTGAGCGACGGCAAGCGCCAGGGCCTGGGTGTCGCCGAGCTCGGCAGCGGCGAACGCCAGGCCGGTGACTTCCAGGACGGTCGCTTGAATGGCCTCGGTACCGTGCGCTTCGATGACGACACGCGCTATGCCGGTCAGTGGCGCGACGGACAGCCGACCGGACTCGGCACGCGCGAGAAGCCGGGCGTCGAGCGCGCCGAAGGCAACTTCATCTCGGGCCGGCTCGAAGGCCTCGGCGTGCGCCGCACGCTCGGCGAGCCTGCCACGGTCCAGTCGGGAGAGTTCCGCGCCAATCTGCTGGAAGGCCCGGGTGTCGAGACGGTAGGCGACCAGCGCTACGCAGGCGGCTTCCGGGGCGGCAAACGCAACGGCTATGGCCAAGTCACAAGTGCCGACGGCAAGGTCCAGTCGGGCCGCTGGCAAGACGGAAAGCCAGTAGAAACAACGCCTTGAGCGGCTGGCACGGTTGTTGCGCCCAAGGCGCTGCAGCCGAGCCGCCATCCGTGACCAAGGCCCTTTCCGTCCTGCTGATCGACGACAATCCGACCCGCGCCGAGATCGTGGAAGCCGGTCTCGCCGCTGCGGGCTATCGCCTGCTGGCGCGGCTCGAGGGCACGCAGGATCTGATCGGCCGCGTGCGCGAGCTCGAGCCCGACGTCGTCGTCGTCAGCATCGACAGCCCCGGCCGCGACACCATCGAGGACATGCGGCGCACCACCGATCTCATGCCGCGTCCGATCGCGCTGTTCGTCGATCGCTCGGATCCCGCCACCATCGCAGCGGCCATGGAAGCCGGCGTTTCGGCCTATGTCGTGAAGGGGCTGGCGCAGGACCGCGTGCGGCCCGTGGTCGACGTCGCCGTCGCCCACTTCAATCGCTACCAGGCCATGCGCGAGGAACTCGATCGCGCCCGCCTGTCCCTGGTCGAGCGCAAGACCGTCGAGCGCGCCAAGGGCCTGCTGATCGAGCAGAAGGGTCTCAGCGAGGACGCCGCCTACAAGCTGCTGCGCAAGCTCGCCATGGACCAGAACAAGCGGATCGGCGAAGTCGCTCGGGAAATGGTGACCTACGCCAAGGTGCTCAAATCTTAGGCGTGCTCGCGGATCGATCATGCTGCACATGCGAGCATCAAGGTTCTGCTCGTTCGTCGTTCGCCAATTTTACAGTTTGATCTCTATAGATCGTTGTATTTCAAATATTTACGTGCTTGGCACGCTTGCTGCTCCTTCTCCCGGGGGTGAGCCCAATGGTGGGCTCCTTATGAGTTAAGGCGGGCCAAAGGCGGTCCGTCGCTTGGACAACGGCGTCCTGAACGGTCGGCACCTGCCGGCCGGGCGGGGCGCTGTTTTCGTTTGTGGAGTGCGTGCGGCATGGCCGATCTGGAGCGACCGAAGATCAAAGTCGGGTTCATCCCGATCATCGACTGCGCGCCGATCGTGCTGGCCGAGGAACTGGGCGCCTACGAGCGCCAGGGACTCGAGGTCGAGATCCGCCGCGAGGTCTCATGGGCCAACGTCCGCGACAAGCTGGCCTTGGGCAAGCTCGATGCCTCCCACATTCTCGCTCCCCTGCCGCTGGCGCTGACGCTCGGCATCGACAGCGTCAGCGTGCCGGTCGTCAATGCCATGACCCTGCAGGTCAACGGCAACGCGCTCACACTCTCCAACAGCCTGTGGCGCGAGATGGAGGAAACAGCCCCCGAACTGATGGCTGAAGGCTTGCCGCTCGATGCGCGCGCGCTGGCCACTGTCGTCGCCAGACGTGCGGCCGCCGGCATCAAGCAGGTGGTGTTGGCCTCGGTGTTTCCCTACTCGCCGCAGAACTACATGACGCGGCTCTGGCTCTCGTCGGGCGGGCTCGATCCCGATCGCGACGTCCGTCTCGCCGTCGTGCCGCCGCCGCACACCGTGGCCTATCTCTCGGGTGGCGCGATCGACGGCTACTGCGTTGGCGAGCCGTGGAACCAGCAGGCGCAAGCGCTGGGCATCGGCCGCATCGCGCTCACCGGTCCCGACATCTGGAAGGGCATGCCGGAGAAGGTGCTTGGCTGCACCGAGTCGTGGGCGGCCAACAATCCCAACACGCTGAAGGCGCTGATCAAGGCCCTGATCGAAGCCTGCCTGTGGCTCGATGAGCCCGTCAACCGGCCCGAGGCGGCGCGCATCCTGGCGAGCCCGCGTTACCTCAACATGCCGGCCGAGGTCATGGCGCGCACCCTCGAGCTGCCGGGCTTCCACGTCTTCCAGCGCAACGCGGCCAACTTCCCATGGCGCAGCCACGCCGACTGGTTCGTGGCGCAGATGGTGCGCTGGAACCAGGCGCCGGCCGACACCGACATCAAGGCGGTCGCCGACCGCGTCTATCGCACCGATATCTACCGCGCCGCGGCGCGCGAGATGGGCGTCGAT
>JAEZHS010000406.1 GCA_023436825.1 Pseudomonadota bacterium
CGCCGGCCGATCTCGGCGTCGAGGCGGTCAGCCACTTCGGCTTCTTCCGCAAGTCGATGCCGCGCGCCGGCTGGGACGAGATCGCATCGTGGCTCGACGCGCGGTTGCACGACGCGCCGGTGCATGGGCAGACTGGTCGGGAACACCAGCCTGAGGAATCGCCCGCATGTCAGCACCCCATGTTCTCGCCGAGGTCAAGGATGGCATCGGCTGGCTGACGCTCAATCGGCCGGAATCGCTGAACGCTCTGTCGTTCGAGATGACCGACCTGTTGATCAAGCACACTGCCGCGTTCGAGAAGGACACCAAGGTCCGCTGCGTGGTGATCCGCGGCGCCGGCACGCACTTCATGGCGGGCGGTGACATCAAGGGCTTCCACAAGTCGCTCACCGAGAACAAGGCCAACCATCTCGCCGGCTTCGAGATGCGCGTCGTGAAGGCGCACCAGGCGATCTACCAGATCCGCCGCATGCAGAAGCCGGTGCTGGCTTCGGTGCAGGGCGCGGCCGCGGGCTTCGGCCTGTCGCTGATCCTGAACTGCGACCTCGCGATCGCGTCGGAGGATGCTTTCTTCACCCTGGCCTACCGCCACATCGGCCTGTCGGCCGACGGCGGCGCCACCTACTTCCTGCCGCGTATCGTCGGCGAGCGCAAAGCCCTGGAAATCGCCCTCTTGGGCGAAAGATTCACCGCCGAGGAAGCCAAGGCCAACAACATCCTCAATTGGATCGTGCCGAAAGATCGGCTTGCGGCCGAAACCGAGAAGATGGCGCGCAAGCTCGCCGACGGTCCGACCTTTGCACTCGGTGTGGCCAAGCGGCTGATCCGCACCTCGTTCGACAATTCGTGGGACGAGCACTCCCATCGTGAAGCCGAAGGCCTTGCCGCCTGCGCCGCGACGGAGGATCATTTCGAGGGATTGAACGCCTTCCTCGAGAAGCGAAAGGCGGCATTCAAGGGGAGCTAGCGGATGCCGGGCAGGGCGTGGCCGATCGTCATCGCGACCTGCGCCACGTTGGCCGCCTGCATCGACGACCAGCAGGCGCTGCAGACCTCCGATCCGATCTACACCATGGTGTTCTTCGCCACGGACAGCGTGACGTTGAACAAGCGCGCCCAGGATCAGCTCAGCTACACCGTCAACAATCCCACGCCGCCGATCAAGGCGGCGCTGCAGCCCAATTCCAAGGCCAATATCTGCGTCACCGGACACACGGACAGGGTCGGCCCCGAAACCATCAATGCGGAAGTCGCCCAGCGCCGCGCCGATGTGGTGGCCAAATATCTTGTGGAACTCGGCGTGCCGCAGCAGCGCATCGTCACGGCGAGCCTGGGCAGTTCCAAGCCGCTCGTCGTCACGGGGCCAGGCACGCCGGAAATTTCCAATCGCCGAGTCGAGGTCGTGTTCGGCTGCTGAAGGAGGAAGCGAAATGCAAGATCGTCACATCGGCGACGTCCGCGTCACGCGCATCGAAGAGCAGATGGGGCCGGGCTTTCCGGCCAAGGACTTCTTCCCCGAATTCGAGGCCGAGACCTTCGCCGCCGAGACCAGGTGGCTGGCGCCGAACTACTACCAGCCCGAGAGCGGCCGGCTGATGACGTCGATCCATTCCTGGCTGCTGCGCACCGGCAAGTACACGATCCTGGTCGACGCCTGCTCGGGCAACCACAAGCCCAGGCCGGGCATGCCGCGCTTCGACATGCTGAACACCAAGTACCTCGATCGCCTGCGCGAGGCGGGCGTGCAGCCCGAGGAGATCGACTTCGTGATGTGCACCCACCTGCATGTCGATCATGTCGGCTGGAACACCAGGCTCGAGAACGGAAAGTGGGTGCCGACCTTCCCCAACGCCAAGTATGTGATGTCGCGTACCGACCACGACTTCTGGGCGGCGGAGGCCAAGACGTCCGGCACCGAAGCCTTCAAGGTCAATACCTACAACGATTCGGTCCTGCCCATCGTCGAGGCCAGGAAGGCGGAGTTCGTGTCAGGCGAGCATGGCATGTGCGACTGCCTGACGCTCAAGCCTGCACCGGGCCACACGCCGGGCCAGATCCGCGTCGATCTCGACTCCCGCGGCAAGCGCGCGATCTTCTCAGGCGATGCCCTGCACAATCCCGTGCAGGTGCCGGTCTGGAAGTGGAACAGCGTGTTCTGCGAGGACCGCGACCTCGCGCGCAAGACGCGGCAGGCGCTGCTCGGCGATTGCGTCGAGCAGGGTGCGCTCTTGATGCCGGCCCACTTTGCGCCGCCCCATGCTGCCTACATCAAGGCCAACGGCGACCGCTTCGAGCTCGACTGGGACTACGACAACAAGCGCGGCCGCTGAAGGGCGGCGGCCGGCTTCAGCGCCCCTTCCAGTTGGGCTTGCGCTTCTCGGCGAACGCCTTGGGGCCTTCGACCGTGTCCTCGCTCTTGGTCATGGCGACGAAGGCCGGATAGTTCAGGTTGCGATTGGCCATCTCGAGCGCCGGCACATCGAGCGAGCGCATGACGACCTGCTTGGTGGCGCGCACCGACATGGGTGAGCATTCCAGGATGGAACTGGCCCAGCGGCGCGCCGCGGCCATCAGCTCGGCGTGCGGCACGACCTCGGTGACGAAGCCGAGCTCGTAGCCTTCCTTGGCCGACACGCGGCGCCCGGTCAGCATCATGCCCATCGCCTTCTTGAGAGGGATCATGCGCGAGAGCCGCTGCATGCCGCCGGCGCCCGCCGCCAGGCCGACCCGAGGCTCGGGCAGGGCGAAGGTGGCTTTCTCCTCGGACGCCACGATGATGTCGCAGGCGAGCGCGATCTCGAAGCCGCCGCCCATCGCGAACCCATTGACCGCCGCGATCACCGGCTTTTCGAGGTCGTAGCGGTTGGTCAGGCCGCCGAAGCCCTTGGCCGGATGGACCGGTCGCTTGCCGGTCTTGGCTTGCAACTCTGCATGGTATTTCAGGTCGTTGCCGGCGCAGAAAGCCTGGTCGCCCGCACCGGTGATGATGGCCACCCAGAGGTCGGGATTGGCGTGGAATTCGTCGAAGGCTGCGACAAGTTCCTCGTTCGCCATAGGGTGGCAGGCGTTGTAGACTTCCGGTCGATTGATGGTGACGATCATCAGCCGACCATCGATCTCTACCTTGCTGTACTGGCCCATGGCGCTCCCTCCGTTGATGAATGAGGGTTTATCGCATGTGGCTGGAATACAAAATGCCGCTCGCCCGATTAGCCATGAAATCACCACTTGGCTGGGTGAATAGGGATTCGGTCAAACGAGGGCCACCGAGGTGAACAGGAAACATCAGCAGAATGAGTTTTATAAGAGGACTAAATAGAGGGTTGATGGCTGCTGCGGCCATCGGGATGATCGTTTCAGCAAGCCCTGGGTTCGCACAAGCAACCAAGGACCAGGGCAGGACCAAGGCTCCGGCGCCAACGCCGGCCACTGAGCACCGGCCTTCGAATGTCGAGCTGGTAAACAAGGCCTTGAATCCCGGAGCGTCCGATCCGGACGTGCCTTTGCCACACCCCGATCTGGCGAAGTCCAGTGGAGACCAGCCGGCACCGACCGGTAGAACGCAGCTTTACGGTCGTCAGGAGCAGGGCGGCGGCGTTCTCGGGCTCAGAATGCCTATTCCGGCGGATCGCGGCGCATCAGGCGGAACTACTAGATATAGTAGCCCCTGACGCAGCGAGAGCGCTCACCCAGAGGGCCTTTTAGCGTACTGTTGCCGCGCTGCCACAGGGTGCCCACGAGTTGCCGCGTATTGGCCGCTTTCCTTGCACGTCACAAATTGTGGTGTGTATATTCCCTTCAGGAGTTGGTGACAGACCCCAGCCCCGCCAACGCTCGTTATTTTTTGAATATCCGAGGGGAAGAACTCATGAAGAAGGCTTTGATGGCCGCAGCGGCGCTGGTTGCGCTGCCGGTCATGGCTCAGGCGCAGTCTCCGTCGCCTGGCGTGTACATCGGTGCGGAAGGCGGCCTCAACTGGCTTCTGAACTTCAATG
>JAEZHS010000423.1 GCA_023436825.1 Pseudomonadota bacterium
GGTTCCGGCGGCGGCGGCGGCGGCGGTCTTGTCGGCGGGGGCGGCAACGTCATCGGATTCAACGGCTGAGGCGGTGGTGGCGGCGGCTATGCGGGCAGCGGCGGCAGCGCTACGTTCGGCGGCAGCCCTCCAAGCGCCGGCGGTGGCGGTGGCGGCGGCGAATTCGGCAGCGGCGGCAACACAAGCGGCTTCGCTACCGGCGGCGGCGGCGGCGGCGGCCAGCAGGGCGCCGGTGGCAATTCGACGAACACCGACAGCTCGGTATTTGCCATTGGCGGCGGCGGCGGTGGCGGAGCGACGGCAAACGGCGGCAGCACGACGACCGCGAGCGGTGGTGCCGCTGGTGGGGCCCAAGGCGGTGCGGGCGGAAACAATAATGCAGCCGGCAGCAACGCAGCGGCTGCGCTTGGCGGCGGCGGCGGTGGCGGGGACAGCGGCAACGGCGGCAACGGCGCCCTGTCCGGCGGCGGGGGCGGCGGCGGCAACGGTGGATCCGGTGGCGCGGGCGGCATCGGTGGTGGTGGCGGCGGCGGCATGGCCGCTCTCGGCGTTGGAGGCAATGGCGGAGCCGGCGGCGACTTTGGCGGCGGCGGCGGAACGGGCAATGGCAACAATACAGGTGGCGCCGGGGGCTTTGGCGGCGGTGGCGGCGGCGCGAGAACGATTACCTCCGGGACCGGCGGCGCAGGCGGCTTTGGCGCGGGCGGCGGGGGCGGCACCAATGCCGGCGTCGGTGGCCAATACGGCGGACTGGGCGGCTCAGGCCGGGGGGCCGACGGCGGCGGCGGCGCGGCGCTGGGCGGCGCGGTGTTCGTGCGCAGCGGCGGCAGCCTGACCATCAACAATGGCAATTTCGCCGGCACCTACGGCGTCACCGGCGGCACCACGCCGGGCCAGGGTGGCGCCACCGCCGGGCAGGCGCACGGCACCGTCATGTTCCTGGACGGCTTCGGCACGACAGCCATGAACATCGCCGGCGGCACGCAGACCCTGACGGGCAACGACGCCTTGGCCGGCACCGGAGGGCTCACCAAGACCGGCAACGGAACACTGGCGCTGACCGGCGGCAATGCGAACTATCTCGGGGCCGTGTCGGTGAACGGCGGTACGGTGGCGATTTCGGCGAACAACAGCCTTGGCGGCGGCATCGTCAGCCTGAATGGCGGCCGCCTGCGATTCGACGCCGCGATGTCGACGTCCCAGACCATCACGCTCCTCGGCGGCGGCGGCACCTTCGACACCAACGGCAATGCCGTGACAGTGTCGTCCAACATGATTGGCCCCGGTGCGACGCTGACGAAGGCGGGCGCCGGCACGCTGACCCTCACCGGCACGAACACCTACACGACCGCCACGTCCATCGATGCCGGCACGGTCTCGGTGTCGAGCGACGCCAATCTCGGCGATGCCGGGGCCGGCCTCATCTTCAACGGCGGCACCTTGCAGACGACGGCGAGCTTCACGACGGCGCGCGCCACCACGCTCAATGCCGGCGGCGGCACCTTCGAAACGGTCACCGGCACCACGCTCACCTACAACGGCGCGATCGGCGGCACCGGCGGGCTCACCAAAGGCGGCAGCGGCACGCTGATCCTGACAGGCACCAACACCTATGGTGGGGGCACCACCATCAACGCCGGCACGCTCGCGATCTCGGCCGACAACAACCTCGGCGGCGCCGCCGGCGGGCTGACGCTGAACGGCGGCACGCTGCAGACGACCGCCAGCTTCTCGACGTCGTGCACCACGACGCTCAGCGCCGACAGCACCATCGACACGGCCTCGGGCACCACGCTCACCCACGGCGGTGTCATCGACGGCGCCGGCGGGCTCAGCAAGACCGGCGGCGGCACGCTGATCGTCACCGCCGGCAACACCTATCTCGGCACGACGACGGTGTCGGCCGGCACGCTCCAGGTCGGCGACGGCGGCACGACCGGCACGCTGGGCGGCGGCGCGGTGACCAACAACGCGCAGCTCACCTTCAATCGCATCAACGACTTCACGGTCGCCAACGCCATCGGCGGCACCGGTGCGCTGACCAAGGAAGGCGCCGGCGTCCTGACGCTGACCGGCAACAACACCTATAGCGGCACCACCACCATCAACGCCGGCATGCTCGAGCTGGGCACCGGCGGCACTCTCGGCAACGGCGCCGGCGGGGTCGTCAACAACGCCATCCTGTCGTTCAACAGCACGGCGCGCTGACGGTCGGCAACGCGATCACCGGGGCCGGCCTGGTCCGGCAGATCGGCAGCGGTACCACGACCCTCACCGGCATCAACAGCGCCACCGGCAGCACCCTTGTCAGCGCCGGCACGCTGCGGCTCGGCGCCGGCTCGTCGATCGGGACGGGTGCGCTCGCCGTCAACGGCGGCACCCTGGAGCTCAATGGCAACGCGCAGACGGTGGCAGAGCTTTCCGGCACGGGCGGCTCCATCAACCTGGGCAGCGGCGGCCGCCTGACCACGGGCGTGCTGAGCGCCGGCGCCAGTACCGCTACGGTCATCACCGGCAATGGCAACTTCACCGTCGACGCCGGTGCCCTGTCGTTCACGCTCCGGGGCAACAACACCTATACCGGCACGACGACCGTCAGCTCCGGCCTGCTGGTCGTGGGCGACGGTACCACCAACGGCAGCCTCGGCAGCGGCAACGTCGTCAACAATGGCGCTCGCGCCTTCAACCGCAGCGACATCGTCACGGTCGCCAATGCGATCAGCGGCAGCGGCGCGGTGCGCCAGGCCGGCCCCGGCACGACCATCCTCACCGGCAGCAACAGCTACAGCGGCGGCACGACGGTGAGCAACGGGACGCTGCAGGGCACGACGTCGAGCCTGCAGGGCGCCATCACCAACAACGCCAACGTGACGTTCGATCAAGCTTCTAACGGCACCTATACCGGCGCCATGTCGGGTGCCGGCGCGGTGACGGTGACCGGCGGCGGGACGGTGACGTTCTCGGGCGCCAACTCCTATGACGGCGGCACGACGGTATCGGGTGGCAGCACCTTGCAGGGCACGACGACCAGCCTGCAGGGCGATATCACCAACAACGCCACCGTCGCTTTCAACCAGGCCACCAACGGGACCTATGCCGGCACCATGTCGGGTTCCGGCGCGGTGACGGTGAGCGGCGGCGGGACGGTGACCTTCTCTCGCGCCAACACCTACGGTGGCGCCACGACGATCGATAGCGGCACACTCGCCCTGACCGGCAACGCCAGCCTCGCGAGTTCTAGCGGCGTGACGGTGGCGGGTGGCGCCACCTTCGACGTCACCGGCAACACCAGCTTCACCACCATCAGGAACCTGGCCGGCGCCGGCACCGTGCAGATCAACAACAGACTGATCGTCAGCAGCGCCTCGGGCACCTTCGCCGGCGTCATTGCTGGCAGCAACCCCGCCACCTCCGGCCTCACCGTCGCCGGCGGCGGCACCTTCACCCTCACCGGCACCAACACCTACGTCGGCCTGACCCAGATCGACGCCGGCACCACGCTGGCGCTGAGCGGCTCGGGCTCGATCGCCAGCGCGTCCCTCATCGCCCTGGCCGGGTCAGCCACGTTCGACATCTCGCAGAAGACATCGGACGTCTCGGTGGATGGGTTGGCCGGCGGTGGCACCGTCAGCCTGGGCAGCAGGACGCTGACCAGCATCAGCGGGTCGTCCTTCAGCGGCGTCATCCAGGATGGCGGCATCGGCGGCGGCACCGGCGGATCACTGATCGTCTCGGGCGCGGGCGGCCAGAACCTGGGCGGGGTCAACACCTATACCGGTTCGACCACGGTCACCGCCGGCGGGCTGCTCGTGCTGTCGGGCAACGGCAGCATCGCCTCGTCGAGCGGGCTCAACCTGTCGGGCGCCGGTGCCCAGCTCGACATCTCGGGCGCCAACGGCAACGTCACCATCAAGGACCTGACGGGCGTCGCCGGCTCGATCATCCAGACCGGCACCAACTTCCTGGTGGTGGGCACCGCGAACTCGACGACCTTCGCCGGCGTGATCGACGACAGCAGTGCTGTCGGCGGCGGCCTCATCAAGCAGGGCAGCGGCACCCTCACGCTGAGCGGCGCCAATCTCTATACCGGCGGCACGCAACTCAACGCCGGCACACTGGCGATCGCCAACAACAGCGCATTGGGCACCGGCGGGCTCACCTTCGCGGCCGGCACGACCTTGCAGGCGGTGGCGCCCGGGCTGTCGATCGGCAACGCCATGACGCTCGCCGCCTCCAGCGCGATCGACACCCAGGAGAACATACTCGTGCTGAGCGGCGTCCTGTCGGGTGGCGCCTTCACCAAGATCGGCAACGGCACGCTGGTGCTGAGCGGCGTCAACACCTACACGGGCGGCGCCACGGTGTCGGCCGGCACCCTGCAGGGCACGACGGACAGCCTGCGCGGCAACATCCTCAACAATGCGGCGGTGAGCTTCGCCGGCGGCGGCACCTATGCCGGCAACATGTCGGGCATCGGCAGCCTGACGAAGGTCGGTCCCGGCACGCTGGTTCTGACCGGCAGCAACAGCTACAGCGGCGGCACGATGGTGACCGACGGCACCCTACAGGGCACGACATGGAGCCTGCAGGGCACCATCGTCAACAACGCCACTGTCGCCTTCAGCCAGGCCAGCACCGGCACCTATGCCGGCAACATGTCCGGCACGGGCGGTGTGACCATCGGCGGCGGCGGCACGGTGATTTACACCGGCAACAACACCTATACCGGCGGCACGTCGATCGCCGCCGGCAGCACCCTGCAGCTTGGCAACGGCACGGCGGCGGGCGGCAGCCTGGTGGGCAACATCGCCAACAACGGGCTGCTGGTGTTCGACCAGCCAATGGCGGCGACCTACGGCGGGGTGATGTCGGGCAGCGGCGGCTTCACCTTGCAGCAGGGCATCGTGACGGTGACCGGCAACAACACCTACACCGGCGCGACGATGGTCAACGGCGGTATGCTGGTGGTGAACGGGTCGCTCGCCAGCGCGGTGACGTTGAACAACGGCAGCACCCTGGGCGGCACCGGCAACATCGGCGCACTGGTCGCCAACAATGCGATCATCGCGCCCGGCAACTCGATCGGCACGCTCACCGTCAACGGCAACTTCAGCCAGACCGGCGGCACCTACGTCGTCGAGGCCAATGCCGCAGGCCAGAGCGACCGCATCAACGCCACGGGCACCGCCACCATCAACGGCGGCACGGTGCAGGTGGCGGCGGCGTCCGGCAGCTACGCCAACAGCACGACCTACACCATCCTCAACGCCACCGGCGGCGTCAGCGGCGCCTACTCCAACGTTACCAGCAACTTCGCCTTCCTGACGCCGAGCCTCACCTACAACGTCAACAACGTGTTACTGACGCTCGCCCTGCAGGGCGCGGCCTTCTCCGGCTTCGGCGGCAACACCGGCAACCAGCGCGCGGTCGGCTCTGCGCTCGACCAGTCCTACACCAGCGCCACCGGCGACTTCGCCACCGTGATCGGCGCGCTGGCCGGGCTCAACACCCAGCAGGGCCCGTACGCCCTGAACCAGATCAGCGGCCAGCCCTATGCCGACTTCGGCACCTTCAACGTCGCCAACAACGCGCTGTTCATGAATGCGCTCGGCCAGCAGATGGCCCAGGCCCGTGAGGGCGCGCGCGGTGGGTCGGGCAGCGGCCAGCGCCAGGCGCTGGCCGAAGCGTGCGATATCGCCGCCTGCGATGGCGCGAGCCCCTTCAGCGTGTGGGGCAGCGTGCTGGGCGGCGTCGGTTCGGTGCAAGGCAACGGCAACAGCTCGACCTTCACCTACAATGTCGGCGGCGCGGCAGCCGGCATCGACTATCGCGTGAGCCCGAGCGTCCTGGTCGGGATCGGCGCCGGATACAGCAGCGGCACGCAGTGGGTCGACAGCTTCCAGGGGAAGGGCTTGTCCAACAGCGTCAGCGTCGCCGCCTATGCGTCATTCACGCAGTGGGGCGCCTACCTCGATGCGCTGGCGGGCTACGCCTACTCCAACAACCAGCTGCAGCGGCAGATCTCGATCCCGAACCTGCAGCCGCGCACGGCCAACGGCAGCACCGGGGCCAACCAGTTCCTGGCGCAGGCCGAGGCCGGCTACAAGATCGGCCTCTACGCGCCGGCGGCCGCGAGCATCACGCCGTTCGCGCGGTTCCAGACGTCGAGCATCAACCAGGCGGCGTTCAACGAGTGGGGCGCCAACTCCTTGAGCCTGAACGTGGCGCAGCAGACGACGACGTCGGTGCGCACGGTGCTGGGCGCCGAGCTTGCGGCTGCCATCGGTTCGATGGACCTCGGGCTACGCCTGGGTTGGCTGCATGAGTATGCCGACACGGCACGGCCGGTGACGGCGGCGTTCGCCGGCGCACCGTCGGCCAACTTCACCGTCTACGGCGCGACGCCGCAGCGCGACGCAGCGGTGATCGGCTTCCAGGCCAGTGCCACTGTGGCCACCGCCACACAGCTCTACCTGCGTTACGACGGCGACATCGGCTCGGGCACAGACAATCATGCGCTCAATGTCGGCCTTCGCTTGAGCTGGTAGGTCGGTCCGTCAATGTTCGCGTCGCAGAATGGCCGCGGGGAGGCGTTGGCCCCTTTCCACCTCCGGATGTAGCCTGTTGCCGCAGCGCGCCCAGACGGACTGCAAGTCCGCGACGTGGCGCAGTGGAGGAAACATCATGAGATTTTCGCGCCGCACGTTCGTGCATCTGGCCGCGGGTGCGGCTGCATCGCCGGCCCTGTCCAGCGTTGCACAGGCACAAGCCTATCCGTCACGGACGGCACGCATCATCGTCGGCTTTCCTCCGGGCGGGGCGACCGACATTCAGGCCCGCCTGATGGGTGAATGGCTGACCGAGCGCCTCGGCCAGCAATTCATCGTCGAGAACAAGCCGGGCGCCAGCGGCAACATCGGAACCGACACGGTCGCCAAGGCGCCCGCAGACGGCTACACGCTGCTGCAGGTCGTGACCCCAGCTGCGATCAATGCCGCGCTCTACAGCAATCTTCCTTTCGACTTCAGCCGGGACATCGCCCCGATCGTCTACGTCGCGCGGCTGGCCTACGTCGTCGTGGTGAATCCGTCGGTGCCCGCCAATACGATCCCCGAGTTAATCGCCTACGCCAAGGCCAACCCGGGCAAGATCAATTACGGGTCGGCCGGCCAGGGCACGCCGCAGAACATTGCTTGCGAACTCTTCAAGATGATGACCGGGGTGAACCTGGTTCACGTCCCGTACCGAGGCGGCGCGCCTGCGGTTGCCGATCTGATCAGCGGCCAGGTGCAGGTGATCTTCGCGCCGGTGTCGGAAGCGATCCAGCACATCAAGGCCGGCAAGCTGCGCGCGCTCGCGGTGACGACAGAGAAACGATTGGACGTGTTCCCGGACGTTCCCACGGTCGGAGACTTCGTGCCTGGTTATGAGGCCAGCGGTTTCGCCGGCATCGGCGCACCCAAGAACACTTCGGCCGACATCATCAATTTGTTGAACAAGGAGATCAATGCCGGCCTCGCCGATGCCAGGATCAAGGCACGGATCGTCGATCTGGGCGGCACGGTGGTCGGAGGCTCACCGGCGGAATTCGCGAAGCTCATCTCCGATGCCACCGAAAAGTGGGCGAAGGTGATCAAGTTCGCAGGCATCAAGGCTGAATAGGCAGCTGCCGCTGGATCAGCCCTCTGCCTCGCCGTCCTCGGAGAGCGTCTTCAGTTTCCGGATCGCGACGTTAACCGACATGCCGCGGTAGTCGCCGGCGTTGCCGAACCAGGAGCCCTGCAGGGGAATCGCCTGCGCCGGATGGCGGGCGATGGCCACCGGGATGAGGTCGGTGCCGCCGGAAATGCGATTGGTCGGGTCGTAGTGCAGCCAGCCGGCGCCGGGCAGGTAGACCTGGACCCAGGCATGCGTGGCACCCGATCCCGTCATTCCCGCCGCGCCTCCGCCATCGAGCGCGGCATCATAGATGTAGCCGGTGATGAAACGGCAGGCAAAGCCGATGCGGCGCAGCGCCTCGATCATCAGCCAGGCATAGTCGCGGCAGGTGCCCGAGCGCGTGCGCAGGGTCTCGGCCGGCGGCTGGGTCCCTTCGGCCTCGCGGGCCTGGTAGCTGAAGGTGCCGCCGATGGTGTCGAGCATGCGCCGGATCACGTCGGTGCTGTGATGCTGCTCCTGGACGATGAAGGACTTGGCCCAGGTCGCCACGCTGCCGTCGGGATCCTCGGCGTGCGGCCGGAGGTAGCCCGCGAGGTCGTTCCATTCGTCGGGCGTGTACTGCACCGGCACCGCTTCGGCGCGCGGATCGACCGGGAAGGCCTCGGCCTCGGCGACGCCGTAGTGGATACCGCGCAGCCGGAAGGCGAAGCGGAGCTCCGTGCCCGGTTCGTCGACGTCGATCAGGGTCACGACATTGGAGAGCGCGTCGATGATCCACCGCACGCGCGAGCGCAGGTTGGTGGTCGCCGAGTAGCTCAGGATACGGCCGTAGGGCCCCGACCTCGGCAGGAACATGGCGCGGTGGGCGCCGAAGCTGACGCGCGAGGCGTAGCGATACGTCGTGACGTGCTCGACTTCATAGAGGATCGCCATGGGTCGGCCGCCGCAGGTTTTAGGCTCAGGCGACCTTGTCTGCGCGCATGCCGGCGATGTCGGCGTCCGAGTAGCCTGCTTCGCGCAGGATCTCGTCGGTGTGCTGGCCGAGCGTCGCCGGTGGGCGCTCGACCGAGCCGCCGCCATGCTCGAGGCGGAAGCCCGAGCCCACGACCTTGATCGGCCCGTGCGGCGTGTCGACCGTCTGCAGAATCGTGCGCCGGTCGAAGTGGTCGAGCTTCACCGCCTCGGGGATCGAGAGCACGCGGCCCGCCGGCACGTCGGCCTTGGCGAAGCGTTCGGCCCAGGTGGCGGAGGTCTCCTTCACCAGCTCGGCCTCGATGATCTCATGCAACGCCTTGTCGTTGGCGATGCGCGCCGGCCAGTCGGAGAAGCGTGGGTCAGCGAGAGCATCGGCGCGGCCGATGTCCTTCATCAGGCGCTGGAACTGCGGCTCCGTCATGACGGCGAGCACGATCCAGCCGTCCTTGGTCCTGTAGAGATCGCCGGTCGGCTTGCGCGTCACCGAACGGTTGGCCGCCTGCTCATGCACGCGGCCGGTCATCAGGTGCTCGGTGAACTGCTGCGCGAGATAGCCCATCACCGCGTCGATCATGGCGACGTCGACCAGCTGGCCCTTGCCAGTGTGCGTGCGTTGGAACAGCGCCGAGGCGACGCCGAGCGCCGCGGTGGCACCCGACATGACGTCGGCGCCGGCGAAGCCCACGCGCGTCGGGCCATTCGTCGGAAAGCCTGTGATCGACATCAGGCCGGACATCGCCTGGATCATGCCGTCGAACGCCGCGGTCCCGCGGTCGGGACCGACCTGGCCGAAGCCCGAGACGGCGCAGTAGATCAGGCGCGGGTTGATCACCTTCAGGACGTCGTAGCCGATGCCGAGCTTGTCCATCACGCCGGGCCGAAAATTCTCCATCACCACGTCGGCCGTGGCGGCGAGCTTCTTCACCACCTCGATCGCCTTGGGCTTCTTGAGGTCGAGCGTGATCGAGCGCTTGCCCGAATTGACCGCGACCCAGGGGGCGGCGAGCCCGCGCTTCTCCCAGTCGTTGGCGCGGGAGCCGAAGCGCATGTCGTCGCCTTCGCGGGATTCGACCTTGATGACGTCGGCGCCGAGCAGCGCGAGCTGATAGGAGCCGTAGGGCCCGGCGAGCACGCGCGTGAAATCGAGGACTTTTATGCCGGAGAAGGGTTTGCCGCTCATTGGACCGCGGGCCTCCAGGCCCGCCTCTTGTTGATGTTGCTCATGAGCGGGCCAGGAGGCCCGCGGTCC
>JAEZHS010000438.1 GCA_023436825.1 Pseudomonadota bacterium
GGGGCGGCGGCCCGGGCCTGGTCGATCTCGAGCACAAGGCTGCCGTGAAAGCCGGCATCCCCATCCACTACCAGACCGCGGCGGTCTCGCTGATCGAGGAGGACGGCGTGGTGCGCGGCGTCATCGCTCGCCACAAGGGCCGCAAGGTCAGGATCGGCGCCAAGGCGGTCGTGCTGGCCTGCGGCGGCTTCGAGAGCAACGCGGAGATGCGCACGCGCTATCTCGGCCCGACCTGGGACCTCGCCAAGGTGCGCGGCACCCGCTTCAACACCGGCGCCGGCATCAACATGGCGCTGGCGATCGGCGCCAAGCCGCACGGCAACTGGTCGGGCGGCCACGCGGTCGGCTGGGACATGAACGCGCCGGAGTTCGGCGACCTCGAGGTCGGCGACAATTTCCAGAAGCACTCCTACCCGCTCGGCATCATGGTCAATGCCAACGGGCTGCGCTTCGTCGACGAGGGCGCCGACTTCCGCAACTACACCTACGCCAAGTACCGCGCGGTGATCCTGAGCCAGCCGCAGCAGTTCGCGTGGCAGATCTTCGATGCCAAGGTGCTCGACAAGCTGCGCGACGAATACCGCATCAAGCGCATGACCAAGGTGCGCGCCGACACGATCGAGGAGCTGGCCAGGAAGCTCGAGGGCGTGAACGCGGAGCAGTTCCTCAAGACCATCAAGGAATGGAACGCCGCGGTCATGATCGAGGTGCCGTTCAATCCCGCCATCAAGGACGGCCGCTCGACGCGCGGCCTCGCGGTGCCCAAGAGCAACTGGGCCAACACGATCGACCAGCCGCCGTTCGAGGCCTACGCCGTGACCTGCGGCCTCACCTTCACCTTCGGCGGGCTGAAGATCACCAACCAGGGCGAGGTCGAGAGCACCGACGGCCCGCCGATCCCCGGCCTGTTCGCCGCGGGCGAGCTGGTCGGCGGGTTGTTCTATCACAACTATCCCGGCGGCACCGGCCTGGTGTCGGGCGCCGTGCTCGGCAAGCTCGCCGGCGACGGCGCCGGGCGGTACGTTCAGGGCAAGAACTAGGACACCGGGCCGATCAGCGCCCCTTCCAGTTCGGCTGCCGCTTTTCGGCGAAGGCGCGCGGCCCTTCCTGTGCGTCCTCGCTGAGGTACACGGGCTCGAAAAGGTGGCGGCCGGCGCGCAGGGCCGCCGAACGGCCCATCTCCGTCGACAGGTAGACCAGCTCGCGGGCGGCGCGCACGGTGAGCGGGGCATTGCTCACGATGGTCTGAGCCAGCTCCAGCGCAGCCGCGCGCAGGCGGTCGGGCGGGACCACGACATTGACGTAGCCGAGCTCGTAGGCGCGCTGCGCGCCGAGCGGCTTGGCGGTCAGCAGCAGCTCCATGACGATCCGTTGCGGCAGCATGTGGATGAGCGGCGTGGCCCACGGCACGCCGCGTCCGACCTTCGGCTCGGTGATCGCGAAGGAGGCGTTCTCGCTGGCCACGCAGAGGTCGCACATCTGCGCGAACAGCCAGCCGCCGGCATAGGCGACGCCGTTGACGGCGGCGATCACGGGCTTGCTGACGTGAATGTTGTCGCCAAGTACCGGAATGAAGTCGCGCGGCGGCACCCTGAGGCCCGTGGCGGCCGCCTCCTTGAGATCCATGCCGGCGCAGAACGCCCTCTCCCCGCTGCCCGTCAGGATCGCGACCTTCAGGGCATCGTCCTGCTCGAAGCGCTTCCAGGCTTCGGCCAGGCCGTGGCGGATGCCCGAATTGATGGCGTTGAGCTGGGCGGGACGGTTCAGCGTCACGATCGCGACCGCCCCTTCGGCCTCGAACAGCACGTCGGACATGTTTCAGCCTCCCTTCGATTGCGTCTCCCCCTCGCTTCAGGTCAGGGAGATTCCCAGCGCGCCGATCAGCTCTGCGTAGCGCTCGTTCTGCGTCTTCATCATAGCGAAGAAATCGGTCGCCGAGACGTCGAGCGGCGAGACGCCGCCCTTGCGCAGCTGGGAAATGAATTCCGGATCCCGGATCGCCGTTCGGCTAGCGCTTCTCAGCTCGTCGAGATAGGGAGCCGGCGCTTTGATTGGGGCAAGGAGGCCGCAGAAGATCGTCAGCGGATTGGGCTCCCCGAAACCCGCTTCGTCCGCAGTCGGCGTATCGGGGAAGGCCTCCTCGCGCTGCGGTCCGAAAACGGCCAGCGGGCGCAACTGCCCGGCCTGCACGCGCGGCGCGGCGGCGAACGGCGTGTCGACGGCGACGTCGACCTCGCCCCCCATCACCGCCATGCTTCCTTCCGGAAGGCTGCGGTACGGCACGTGCGTCAGGTCCACGCCGTACCGCTTCTTGAACCGCTCCATCTGCAGCTGCGAGTAGGTGCCGACGCCGTTCGTCGCATAGGTGAGCTTCCCCGGGTTGGCCTTGGCATGGCTGACGAGATCCTTCAGCGTCTTGAACGGATGGTCCTGGCGGACCACCCACACTGCCGACGTCGTGAACAGCGGCGTGACCGGGGCGAAGTCCTTGATGGGGTCGTAGCCGGGGTTCTTGTAGACATGGGCGGCGATGAGGAAGGTGTTGCTCACGACCAGCAGCGAGGACTCCGGAGCGCCGCGCAGGACGGTCTGAGCGGCGATCAGGCCGCCCGCGCCGGGCTTGTTGGCGACGATGACGGTGCGCTTCAGCAACGGCGCCGCCTTGTTCGCGTACATGCGGGCCACGATGTCGTTGAGGCCGCCCGCGCCGAATGGACCGACGATCGTGAGCAGGTTGTCCTGCTGGGCATGCAGACCGCGGGCGGCGCCGAGCGCCATGCCGACGGCGGCGCCGATGAGGACACTTCTTCTTTTCACCGTACCTCCCTGAGACTGGCCGCGTGCGTCAGGCCATCGCTTCGACGACCTGTCGCGACGGCGTCGGCGCGGTCGCCGGCTCCTCCGCGTCATTCAGGCCGCGCACCCCAGCGCCGACGACGGTCGCGCGGAGCATCCGGCGCACGGCCGGATAATAGTCCTGCACCGCGTAATGCTGCGTCGCGCGATTGTCCCAGAAGGCGATCGTGTTCGGCCTCCAGCGCAGCCTCACCTGAAACTCGGGCTGCGCGGCCTGGACGAACAGGTAGTTCATCAGCCTGTTCGCCTCGAGCGCGAAGTCCGCGCCGATCCCGCGCTCGCGCTTCTGCGTGTAGTTGCTGAAGTGCGCGGTGAAGCCCTGGTTGACGTACAGGATCCTCTCGCCGGTCTCGGGATGGATCGCGACGACGGGATGCTCCTGCGCCGGGAACTCGCGACCGAGCTGCCGCCGCTTCTCCGGCGAGTGGTCGCCGCCGAACGAGTGGGCGATGTCGTGCATGGCGTAGAGGCCTTCGCACACCGCCTTCACGCGGTCGGGCAGCCGCTCGTAGGCGAGCACCATGTTCGACCAGATCGTATCGCCGCCCACGGACGGACATTCGATGCAGCGCAGGATCGACGCCATCGACGGCCGCTGGCGCCACGTCGTGTCGGCGTGGAAGATGTTCTCGTTGGCCGGGCGGTGGCTTCCGCGATCGAGCACGACGAGCTCGGCGTGCTCCGGGTGGTGGCGCAGCACGGGATGGACCTCGAGCTCGCCGAAGGAACGCGCGAATGCGACCTGCGCCCCGGCGGAGATGTCCTGGTCCCGGAAGAACAGCACCTTGTGCTTCAGCAGGGCTTGCCGGATCGCCGCGATCAACGCCGGATCGGCGGCGGCAGTCTCGAGATTGACGCCGTGAATCTCCGCGCCCAGCGCGGGAGAGACAGGCTCGATGCTCAATGTCCCCGGCATGTCCACGGTCCTTCCTCGTTTGGTCGGAACGAGGTAAATCACCTGGCTTAAAAGGAGTAAATCACATGTCTTAATTTTCTAAGTCGATTGCCCTATTCCTCTGTGCCGGCTAGGCTTTCGTCGGACATGGCAAAACCCGGATCGACCCGACGCCCGTCTCCCTCGGACGCAAAGGCGGCGGCCCGCCATCAGGCGCGCGCGGCTTCCAGCAGTTCCGACGTTCTCCTGTCGACAGCCGAGCGGCTGTATGCCGAGCGCGGGCTGGACGGTGTCTCGCTGCGCGAGATCGCCCGCGAGGCGGAGCAGAAGAACAACTCCGCCCTGCACTATCACTTCGGATCGAAGGAAGCCCTGCTCGACGCCATCATCCGGCTTCGCATGCGGGAGGTCGATGCGCTGCGTAACGACTATCTCGACGAATGCGAGGTGCAGGGCCGCACCGACCTGCGCGCCGCCGTGGAGGCGCTGGTAAGGCCGCTTGCGCACGGCCTCCTCGCATCGCGGCCCAACCATTACAACCGTTTTCTCGCCGCCGCCCAGATACACCCCGACATCGACCTGACGGCACATGCCAGCGAGGAAGCGCAGCGCGGGTTCCGGCGCGTCTACGCCAAGCTCGAGCGGGCGCTGCCCCACCTGCCGGCGGCGGTGCTGCGGCAGCGCTATCTCACCGGCATCGCGCTGATCACCTTCAGCCTGGCGGATTTCGAAAGGATCAAGGCCCGCAAGTTCCGCGAAAGCCGCGGCTTCGACATGTCGCGTGCGATCGAGAACCTGATCGACATGATCGCCGGGGCGCTCGCCGCGCCCGTGTCGGAGCAGGTCAGATCCCGCCTGGACGCCGTCGAAACGGCGTCCCGGACCAGGCGCGGACGCTCCTGACCGCAGGCGAGGGCGGGCTACCCCCATTGGCATTCGGCCCACCGGAGATGCTATGGGGCAATACGATCCCTTGCTACCCTCGTCTTTGACGGGCACCCGGAGGAAACGATGAAGACCATTACACGCCGCAGCACCGTGGCCCTCGGTTCGACGGCGCTGCTCCTGCCCCGCCTGGCGCGCGCCCAGGCGACATGGCCGAGCGGGCCGGTCACCTTCGTGGTCGGCTATGCCGCGGGCGGCGGCGCCGACATCAACGCGCGCGAGCTCGCCAACATCGAATCGCCGATGATCGGCCAGCAGATCGTGGTCGACAACAAGGGCGGCGCCGCCGGCAGCGTCGGCGCGCGCGTCGTCGCCGCCGCCAAGCCCGACGGCCAGACGCTGTTCTATGCCGTCGGCACCAACGTCATCATCAATCCATGGGTGCAGAAGGGCATGATCGACACGCTCGCCACCCTGGCGCCGATCTGCCAGACCACGGACTACCAGTATGTTCTGGCGGTGAACCCCAAGGTGCCGGCCAACACGGCGGCCGAGCTGGTGGCGCTGGGCAAGAAGGAGCCCGACAAGCTCACCTTCTCGTCGTCCGGAGTCGGCGGCAACAATCACCTGGCGGGCGCGCTGTTCGCCGAGGCGGCCGGCATCAAGATCACGCATGTGCCTTACAAGGGCACGGGCCCGGCGCTGGCCGACGTGATCAGCGGCGTCATCACCATGAACTTCTCCTCGCTGCCGCCGGCCGTCGGCCAGGTCAAGGCCGGCAACCTCAAGGCTCTGGCGGTGACCGGAGATCGGCGCATCAAGTCGCTGCCCGACGTGCCGACGCTCAAGGAACAGGGCATCGACGTCGTGGTGAACGGCTGGCACGGCTTGTTCGGGCCGGCCAAGACGCCCGACGCCATCCTCGACAAGATCGCCGCCGACACAAAGGCGGCGATGAAGGACCCGCGCTGGGAGCAGGCGCTCGCCAAGGACGGCCTCGAGATGCCGCCCGACCGCACGCGCGCCCAGTTCGCCAAGTTCGTCGCCGACGAGCATGCCTTCTGGGGCAAGAAGCTCAAGGAGCTCAAGGTCGAGATGGAGTGATCGCCGACTGATCAGGTCCGCTTTCCGCCAGCGTGCCCGGGCGCGCATGGGCTAAGCAAAGCCCATGACAGAAAGCACGAAGGCGAAACGCTACGGCGTCGTCAGTTCCGAGGAGCAGGCCGCCCTGACCGGACTCGAGTTCGTCCAGGGGCTCGTGGACGGCGCGCTGCCGCTCAACAGCATGGCCCGCACGCTGGGTTACGACATCGTCGAAGCCTCTCCCGGCAGGGTCGTCGTTGCCGCCACACCGACCGATGATCTGCTGAATCCCGCGGGCACCGTCCACGGCGGGTTCGCGGCGACGCTGCTCGACAGCTGCATGGGCCTCGCCGTCTGGTCGGCCACCGAAAAGGGCTTCGGCTCGACGACGCTCGAATTCAAGATCTCGTTCGTCCGGCCGATCACGCCGGACACCGGTCCGATCCGCGCCGAGGGCACGGTGCTGACGATAGGCCGCCGCGTCGGCACCGCCGAAGGGCGTCTGACCGACGCCAGCGGCCGCCTGCTGGTGCACGCGACGACGACGTGCCTGATATTCGAGCGCTAGAACGGGTTGACCTTAGCTCGAATCACCTCGTCGTCTCGACCAAGGCCCGAAGGTCCCTCCGCTTCGCGCTTCGCGTTCCGGTCAGGATGACGAAGCTAGCCAAAGTCATCAGGCTCTAGGCTTTGCAGGACAGCACGCCATACTGGCGCCGGCCGACGATCGGCTCGTCGCTCACGACGCCGTTCCTGGTCGTATCGCTCCAGGCGCGGAACAGCGGGCTGTCGAGCGACCGTGAATCGAAGAAGACACAGGCATTCTTCGCGCCCAGAACCTTGGCGATCCAGGCGTCGCGGTCGGCCTTCGTCCAGATCAGGCTGCGCGGCGAGGTGATGCCCGAGACCGAGCGGAAGCCGCCGAAGAAATAGAGCAGCTCCGGATCGTTCATCGGATCTTCCGTCGCCGGCAGCACCAGCTCGACAGGCCGTCCCTGCAGCTTGTCGCGCAGCAGCCCGGCAAGCTCTTCCAGCTCGGCAAAGGACGGCGTGTTGCGGAACGCCGTCTGGTAGCGCGGGATCGGCGAGTAGCGTGCAGCCGCATCGAGCGGCTGCCCCTTGGCCGCGCTCAGGGCACGATAGACCTCGCTTGCCGCCCTGGAATTCTTCCAGGTGTCCCCCGCCGCCTGCACATGGCGGACGAGCTCCGACCGGCCGACGATCGCGGCCTCGGCGACCAGCGCGACCGACAGCAGAAGGAGCAGTCCGCGGCCGAGGCCGGGCCTCAGGCAGCGCCAGGCGAAGACCGGCAGCGCCAGCAGGAACAACGGCAGAAGATAGGACGGCCCGGCGAAATGCGAGAGGTCGGAGCGCAGCAAGGCGAAGAGATGCAGCACGTAGGCGCCGACGGTCACGCCGGCGAACTTCCAGACGAACTGCCGCTGCGGCCCGCTCGCCGTCCGCCACGCGCGGCCGAGATATCCGGCCACCAGACCGATCACGATCATGAGCAGGATGGCGAACCCGTAGACCTGCAGGACGGGGCGCACGTCTCCGTGGGTCTTGAGCGAATCCTCCCACCAGCCGTAGACGATCTCGAAGGTCAGCGTCAGCCCGACGTTGTCCGACCATACCGAATTGGACACGCCGGCCATCACCAGGGCCGACTGCGCACCGACGCGGCGCAGGACGTCGAGCGTATGGCCGACGCCGATCGTGCCTGCGATCAGCAACACGAACGCCGTCGCGCCGCTTGCGAGGAAGAGGCCGCTGAATCGCGCCAGGCCCGCCAGGGACCGCCCGCACACCGGGCCATAGAGGGCGAGAGAGAAGATCAGCACCAGCAGGCCGCCGGAGAGATTCTCCTGGCTCATGAATCCGCCGGCGCCCCAGATCAGGCCGGCGCCGACCGGCGCGATCCATGACCCGGCGTGCGGCCCGGCAGCCAGCAGCAGGCGCGCCATCAACAGGGCCAGGATCGGCACGGCAAACCAGCGCGTCAGCACCGCCCAGCTCGCGAGGTCGAGAACGGTCGCGGGGCTCGGCCACAGCACCCAGCCCAGCAGGCCGGCCAGCGCCCAGCCCAGCCCGAGGACCTGCTGCACGATGACGAAGAAAGCGACGATGCAGACGACGTCGACCAGCAGCACGCCGGCATAGAAGCCATGATTGCTGAAACCGAACGCCTTGGCGAGGAGATACGCCAGCAACTGGTTGCCGAGCCCGTATTGCGTCTGCGCCTCGACATAGGGCGTCGCCCCGAGGCGGATCTGCTCCAACGCCCCAAGATGCACGAGCGAGTGATACTCGTAGAATTTCGCCAGCGCCGCCTCGCCGGCGGGAACGACGTCGCGCAAGACCTCGACGCCGAACCAGCAATAGGCGGCGACCGCCACGACGACAGCGCCGGCCAGGCGCGCCAGCGACGAACGTCTCGGCACCCCCGGCGCCTCGCGCCATCCGTAGCTCGGCGCGAAGAACAGGCAGACCATCGCCCTATGGAACAGGACCAGGGCCACGACGGCCAGGTAGAAGAAAACCGGCTGGCGCTTGTCGAGCAGGCTCCACACCACGACCACGTCGTCGCGCGTGATGCCCGTCTTGGTCAACGCCAGCCAGGCATAGCCGCCGAAGGCTCCGACGATGCCGGCACAATAGAGCACCACGGCGAAGACGCTGGGCGTGCCGCCGGGCCGGATCGCAAGCCCGACTCCCGTAGCGAAATGGCCGATCGCATCGTCGACGCGCAGGGTTCCCGCCCGGGCGACGAGATAAACGAGGACCAGCGCCGCGATGATCGTCGGCGCCGCCAGAAGGATGAACGTCGCCTTCGCCGGAAAGACGACGGCCTCGACGATCAGCAGGGCCGCCGCAACGAGCGATATGGCGCCGCACAGGTAGAGGTTGCTCGCGGGCCCCTGCAGGGCCCATCGCAGTCGTTGCGCGATCACTGACGGCACTGGTGCGGCTTCCTCAGGACGGACGAACCGCCCCAGATCAGGCGGTTCGACACCACGAACCGCCAGATGACGTCGATGACCAGCCCCGTCGTGGCGGCGATGAAGGTGTGCCCGTGCAGGCGCATGTAGGCGATCTGGGCGGTGCTGACGTTGGCCACGATGCCGACCGAGGCGATCAGGCTGTAGAGCAGCAGGCCCTTGTAGAAGGCGGCCCCGCGCAGCCGGTCGTCCGAGTAGGTCAGGACGTTGTTGATGGTGAAGTTGAAGACCATCGCGACGACCGTGGCGATCGCCTGCGCGAGCCAGAACACGGCGCCGAGATCCATGCTGGCGTAGAGGATGGCGAAATGGAATATCGAGCCGATCAGCCCGACGCCGACGAAGCTGATCAGGCGCGGCGGCAGCATGCCACGGGAGAGCTTCGAGACGATGTCGCAGGCCAACAGCCACAGCACGTAGAGCTGAAACTTCGATTCGCCGTGGCGACGGCTCTGGAACTCGAAGGGCAGCTCGCGGATCGTCACGCGGCGATTGTGATAGACCAGGTCGAAGAAGACCTTGAAGCCGTCGGCCTGCATCAGCGGGATGGCCTCGAGGAACAGCCGGCGCGATGTGGCGAAGAAGCCGGTCAGGGGATCGCTGAGCGCCGTGCCGAGGAAGTAGTTGGTCAGCCGGTTGCCATAGTCCGACAGACGGCGGCGACGCCGCGACAGGCCCTTCTCGGCATCGCCCTCGAGGAAGCGCGAGCCCGAGACGATGTCGTGCCCGGCCTGCAGGGCGTCGAGCATCTTCGGGATCAGTGCGGGCTCGTGCTGCAGGTCGCCGTCCATGACGACGACCGCCTCGCCGTGGGCCGCCTGCACGCCCCAGCGGACGGCCGAGGCCAGCCCGCGCGCCTGGACGCGCTGGATGCACCTGACATTGCCATGCCGCCGCGCCAGCTCGCGCACCGCGTCGGCCGTGCCGTCGGGTGAATCGTCATCGACGACCACGAGCTCCCACGCACGGCCGGCCAGCGCCTGGGCGAGGCCGTCGTAGATCATCGGGATGTTGGCCGCCTCGTTGTAGGTCGGCACGACGATCGAAACCTGTGGCATCGTCACGCCCGGGCGACCGCGACCAGCAGGTTGCCGCAGCCGAGGTGACCGACACGGCACTCGACGGCGTCGAGCCATTGCGCCGGATACCGGCCGAAGGCGGCGGCGAAGGGTGCGAGGCCGACCGCCGTACCGACCTCGATCGTGGCGTAGCCGGCCTGGGCGAGCTCGGCGGCGAGGCGGCCTCGTTCGTACTTGTTGATGTGCTGCTGTTCGTAGCCGACGCGCGAGACGCGGTTCACGCCCCACTCGATCAGCGGCCACAGCGACCGGTAGTTGGGAGTCGTCACGACCAGGCGGCCCGTGGTCGACAGCAGCCCGCGCGCCTCGGCCAGCAGGCGGCGGGCGTCGGCCGGCGGCAGATGCTCCAGAAGCTCGATCATGGTGATGGCGTCGAAGCGCTCACCGAGGCCGGCGAGGCGCTCGGTCGAGAAGCGATGCTCGGCCGTGCCGTACCGCCGGTTCGCATAGTCGACCTGCGGGGCGCTGAGGTCGATGCCCAGGCACTCGACGCCGTCCAGGTAGTTGCCGATGAAGGTGCCTGGCCCGCAGCCGACATCCAGCACCTTGCCGGCGCCATCCAGGCGATTGGCGACCGCGCGGAACTTCAGGTCGTGCCAGAAGAACCGTACGCCCGCCTTGCGCTGATGGATCTCGTCATAGAAGCCCGCCGGGATGTCTTCGTCATAGTCGTAGCCTGGGGTCGCCATCGCCTCTTCTCGGGCCATGGCGACATCCTACACGGAAACGCGCGTCCGCACCGCGCTCATTGCCGGGAGCGCGCCACCCCGTGGCGCTCATGTTCTTCCGGACCGCGCGCATCTTGCGCGCTCATGGGTGCGCATTGACATGCGCGTCTGAGCCCG
>JAEZHS010000443.1 GCA_023436825.1 Pseudomonadota bacterium
ATTCATCTACCTGTCAACCTCCACTCGGGCGCGTACACGAGCAATCTGCGGCCAAGCCAGTTATAGCATTGCCGGCGCGCCCAGCTATGTCACCTCCGGCTGCCTGCCCTCGGTCACTCGCCCGTCGATAGAGATCAGGGTGCCCCGGAACTAGGGCGTGGTGGCCCGCCACCGCCGCTCTATATCGCGCTGAGCCCGCTTCAGGCTGCGCAGATAGCGCCGGGCTGCGACCTCGGTCGTCATCGCCGAGGTGAAGAACACGATGTTGAGGCTGCCGAGCACCGGCCCGATGCCGCCGATCGGCACGGCGATGGCGCTGATGCCTTGCTCCGTCTCTCCCACCGACGAGGCATAGCCGTCCTTCCGGGTGCGCGCCACGAAGCGGCTGATGAAGCGATGGTCGCGGGCCAGAGCGGCATCCTCGGGCACCAGCGAGGCGGTGATCTCCAGCATCTCGCGCCGCTGGGGCGGCGTGGCGGCCGTCAGAACGGCGCGGCCGAGCGCACTGCGCAGCAGCGAGCGCCCGAAGCCGACCATCGAGCGATGGACCGAGAACGGGCTGAAGGAGTGCGTGCTCTCACGGATCATCATCCGGCCCAGCTCGAAGACCGCGAAGTCGCTCGGCCACGACACCTGCTCGAGAAGGTTGAACATCGGCGGCAAGGCGGCCTGGCTCGACAGGTCCTGCGTCGACAGGCCTTCGCTCAGCCGCCGCACCTGCGGCGTCAGGCCGAACAGGCCGCTGCTTTCGTCGAACGTCACGTAGCCGTCCTGCTGCAGGGTCTGCAGCAGCCGATAGCACGTCGTGCGGTTGATGCCGCTCCTGCGGGCGAGCTGCTGGGCGCTCGACGGCCCGTTGGTGTTGAGCTCGCCGATGAGCGCGAGGCCGCGTGACAGGGCCCGGACGGAGCGGTGGATCGGCATGTTCGCACCACGAACATTCCAGATTCCGGCATGGAAGCCAAGCCGCGCCCGGCCAAGGATGAGGCCCAGCGAAGAGGGCCGAAGAGGACCGCCATGCCCATCAAGACCGGAAAGCAGTACATCGATTCCCTGCGTGACGGCCGCAGGCTCTTCATCGACGGCAAGGTCGTGACCGACGTCACCGCCTATCCGCCATTGCAGGGCGTCATCGGCACCATCGCCGGGCTGCACGACGATCAGCACGATGCCGCCCTGCATCGCCTGCTGGCGTACGAGTCGCCGACGACGGGCGAGGCGGTGAGCACGACCTATCTCGAGGCGCGCACGCGCGAGGAGTTTTCGGCACTGGCCGGCTGCTTCCACCTGCGCGCCAAGCGCACCTTCGGCCTGATGGGACGGCTGACCGACTTCATGTCGGCTTTCCTGGTCGACCAGGCGGTGGCGTTGCGGGCGCTGGGCAAAAACGAAGCGGCGGCGCGCGCCCAGGGCATGGTCGAGCTCTGCCGCGAGAACGACTTCCAGGTCACCCATGCGCTGATCGACCCGCAGTCCGACCGCTCGACCCTCGACGCGCCCTCGCAGGCGGTGCAGGTCGTCGAGCGCACGGCAGAGGGCGTCGTGGTCAGCGGCTGCCGCATGCTCTCGACTTTGGCGCCGGTCGCCAACGAGTGCTACGTCGGCCCGTACTATCCGCGCAAGCCGGGCGAGGACAAGTTCGTGCTGGCCTTCGTGGTGCCGATGAACGCGCCCGGCCTCTCGATCCTCTGCCGCGAGAGCTTCCATCATGGCCAGAGCGCCTTCGACCGGCCACTCAGCAGCCGCTTCGACGAGGGCGACGCCATCCTGATGTTCGACCGCGTGCTGGTGCCGCACGAGCGCATGATCATCGACGGCGATCTCGAGGCCTACAACGGCATGCTGTCGTCGCGGCCGGGCTATACGCCGATCCAGGCCACCATCCGCTCGACCATGAAGCTGCGTTTCCTGGCCGGCATGGCGACGGCGATCGCCCGCGCCAACGGCCGGGACAAGCTGCCGCGCTTCCAGGCTGCCATCGGCGAACTGATCGCCCTGGTGAGCGTCGCCGAAGGCATCCGTGCGGGCGCGGTCGAGGAGGGGTTGCGGCGCGCCGAGGCCTTCGCGCGCGGCGAGACGCGGATCGAAGGCGACGGGCTCTCCGAGCCCAAGGTGACGGGCGTCTGTGGCGGCGCGGCCATCAACTTCTTCTTCCCCTACGCCAACACCAAGGCGGCCGACGTCCTGCGCATCGCCGCCGGATCGGGCGTGCTCGCCATGAGCGGCGCCGACTACGCCAACCCCGAGATCGGTCCGCTGATGGACAAATGGCTGGTCGGCCCCGGCATCGACGCCAAGCGGCGGCTCGAGCTGATGAAGCTCGCCTGGGACATGACCGGCAGCGAGTTCGGCTCGCGCGCCGGGCTTTACGAGCGGCTCTATTCGGGCGACCCCGAGATCAACGCGCAGCGCTGGTTCAGAAGCGGCATCACCAGGGAGTGCGAGTTACTCGTGCACGAACTGCTCACCGGATAATCACTCCGACTGCCTTCGCCTGCGGGCTATCGACGATACGCGCAGTCGTTCCTGCGTCGAGCGCAACGACGCTCGTTGTTCAGGCAAGCACAAAGGTGACGCGATGGCAGTCTACGGAGACACGGCCGGCAACTTCATCGACGACGAAAAGGCCAAGAATCAGCACCTCATCCTCGACGACAATGTCGGCGGCACGGCCTATGGCGATGCCGACCAGATGTTCGGCACGAGCCGCGGCGGCAACGACCATCTCACGGGTGGCGATGGCGCGACCAACCATCTCTACGGCGACGCCAACGTGATGCATGACCAGAGCCGGGGCGGCAACGATGTGCTGATCGGCGGCGATAATGCGACCAACACCTTGTCGGGCGACGCCGACAGCATATTCAGCGCAACGGGCGGCAACGATAAGCTGGTCGGCGGCAGCAACTCCGACAACCACCTTTACGGTGATGCCATCTCAGTCATGATCGGCGACGCCGCCGGGGGCAATGACACGCTGATCGGAGGCCGCGATTCCCTGAACATCCTGGTCGGCGACGCCGAACAGCTGCAGCTCAACAGCCGGGGTGGCAACGACACGGTGTACGGCGCCGAGGGCGCGCTCAACAACCTGTTCGGCGACAGCACCGACATGTCCAATGCCACTGGCGGCGACGACACGCTGGTCGGCGCGGCCAATTCCGACAACAACCTGCTGGTCGGTGATGCCTCGCGCATGTTCGAGAACACGAGGGGCGGAAACGACCTCCTGATCGGCGGCGACAACACTCACAATCAGCTGTTCGGCGACGCCATGACGATGGGCGAGGGCGGCCCGTTCTTCCGCGGCGTCAATATCGGAGGCAACGACACCTTGGTGGCCGGCAACGGTGCCGACACCGTCAACTTCCTCTACGGCGATGGCCAGTACCTGTACGGACAGGCGCAGGCCGGCAGCGACGTGCTGATCGGCGGTACGGGGACCGACTTCATGTATGGCGATGCCGCGCAGAAGTCGGCCCTCGTGACGACGGCGGCCGACACCTTCGTCTTCGCGCCGCACGGCGGCAACGACTTGATCGCCGACTTCCGCTCGAGCGACGGTGACCGCATCGATGTCAGGGCCTGGGGCTTCCACAGCCTCGAGGACATGACGTTGACCGCCGTCGAGAGCGGCACCCACATCGCCTTCGACCAGAACGACGGCGTGACCCTG
>JAEZHS010000520.1 GCA_023436825.1 Pseudomonadota bacterium
GCAGGTGATGTCGCTGCTCTCGGGCGGTGAGCAGGCGCTGACGGCGATCTCGCTGCTCTTCGCGGTGTTCATGACCAACCCGGCGCCGATCTGCGTGCTGGACGAGGTGGACGCGCCGCTCGACGACCTGAACGTGGAGCGCTTCTGCGGCCTGGTGAAGGAGATCGCCGGCCGCACCGACACGCGCTTCATGGTGATCACCCACCATCGCGTCACCATGGCGCGCATGGATCGCCTCTACGGCGTGACCATGGCCGAGCAGGGTGTATCCCAGCTCGTCTCGGTCAATCTGCAGGAGGCCGACCGCCTGGTGGCTTAAGTAATAGAAGCAACAAGACAATCTTCCTCTCTGAACTGGGGCGCCGGCCAAGGCCTGTCGGCGCCCTTCTCTTTTCTTTGGCAAGGCCTGCCTGTAGTGTCCGCCGATGCCCGACACGCTTGGTCCTGCCGTCACGGATGTCGTCGAACTGACGCGCACGCTCGTGCGCTGCGAGAGCGTGACGCCGCGCGAGGCGGGTGCGCTGCAGCATCTCGAACGCACGCTCGGTACCCTCGGCTTCACGTGCGAGCGCATGGATTTCACCCAGGCCGGCACCGACGACGTCGCCAACCTCTATGCCCGCATCGGCACTTCTGGCCGCCACTTCTGCTTTGCGGGTCACTCCGACGTGGTGCCGGTGGGCGATCTCTCGTCGTGGACCATCGGCCCGTTCGCGGCCGAGCTCTCGGGCGGCTATCTGTTCGGTCGTGGTGCCGCCGATATGAAAGGCGCGATTGCGGCCTTCATCGACGCTTCGGCGCGTTTCCTGGCGAAGCGCGGCCGCGACTTCGGCGGTTCGATCGGCCTTCTGATCACCGGCGACGAGGAGGGACCCGCCGTCAACGGCACGGTCAAGATGCTCAAGAAGCTCGCCGAGCGCGGCGAGACGATCGATGCCTGCGTCGTCGGCGAGCCGACGAGCTCCAGGCGCTTCGGCGACATGATGAAGATCGGCCGGCGCGGCAGCATGACCGTCGACATGACCGTGCGCGGCATCCAGGGCCACGTCGCCTATCCCGAGCGCCTGGACAACGCCGTTCATCGCCTGTCGGCGCTGATCGAGGCGCTGGTGCGTGAGCCGATCGACAAGGGCAGCACGCACTTCCAGCCGACCTCGCTGCAGTTCACCACGGTCGATGTCGGCAACAAGGCGACCAACATCGCGCCCGGCGTGGTCAAGGCGCGCTTCAACACGCGCTTCAACGATCTCTGGACCTCCAAGACGCTGCTGGCGCACCTGCAGGAGCGCATCGAGCGCGCCAATGCCAGGCTGGGCGGCAACGGCACCATCGAGTACTCCGTCGAGGTCTCGGGTGAATCGTTCTATACGCCGCCCGGTCCGCTCAGCGATCTCGTCGCCGGCGCCGTCCGCGACGTCGTCGGTGTCGAGTGTGAGCTGTCGACGACCGGCGGCACGTCCGACGCGCGCTTCATCAGGAGCTACTGCCCGGTGCTCGAGTTCGGCCTGGTCGGGGAGACCATGCACAAGGTGGACGAGAAGAGCGCGATCGAAGACCTCAAGGCCCTGAGCCGCGTCTACGAGACGGTGCTCGACCGTTATTTCGCGGCTTAGGATCGGATCGTGCTGAGCGCTGCCGAGATCGCCCGCGGCGTGACGGGTGCGCTGGGTCTGCTGCGGCGCGATCCGAAGGCGTTGCTCGCCTTCGACAACACGATGGAAGCCTGCCTGCGCTCGTTCCGCCTCATGGCGGTGACCGCACCCTTCTATGTCGTCTACGCGCTGATCCGATACGCCGACCTCAGCGTCGCCATCGACACGTTCGAGCTCATCGCCATCGAGGCGATGAGCTACGTCGTCAACTGGCTGCTCTATCCGGTGATCTTCTACGAGGTCGCGCGCCGACGCGGCTGGCTCGACCGCTATCCCCGCTACATCGCCGCGCTGAACTGGACCAACCTGCCAGGCATTGTCATCGCGATCGCGGCCATCGCGGTCAGGATGATCCTCCCGGAGGCGGCGGGCGGCATCATCGAGATCGCGCTGCAGGCCTTGTTCTTCTACTGGTTCCTGGTGATCACGCGGCTGGCGCTCGGCGTCGACTGGCCGATGTCGGTGGTGCTGCTGGCGGTGAACTGGATCCCGTCATTCTTCCTGCTGATCATCGTCGACCGCTATGTCGGCGTGCTGGGCGGTGCCTAAGTCGTAGCGCACTGCCATCAGGCAGAGCCCCTGCGGCGGCGCCGTCGGCCCGGCGCGCGTGCGGTCGCGGGCGGCGAGCGCGTCGGCGACATCGCTCTTGGTCCACTGACCACGGCCGACGAGCTGCAGGGTCCCGACCAGGATGCGCACCTGGTTGTGCAGGAACGAGCGCGCGCCGACGTCGATGCGGATGAGGTCGCCCTCGCGCGTGACGTCGAGCTGGTCGAGCGTCTTGACGGACGAGGCAGCCTGGCAGGCGGCCGAGCGGAAGCTGTTGAAGTCGTGGCGTCCGATCAGCAGCCGGGCCGCATCGGCCATGGCCGCGGCATCGAGCGGGACCGGCACGTGCCAGCCGCGGCCGCGATCGAGCGCGGGCGGCGCGCGGCGGTTCAGGATCAGGTAGCGATAGCGCCGCGCCGTCGCCGAGAAGCGGGCATGGAAGTTCGCCGGCACGATCTCGGCTTGGATGACGACGATCGGATTGGGCTTCAGATGGAAGTTCACCGCCGCCTGCACGGTGTCGACGGGTTTCTCGGCGACAAGGTCTAGATGCGCCACTTGCCCCAGCGCGTGCACGCCGGTGTCGGTGCGGCCCGCGCCATGGACCGCGACACGCTCGCCGCAGAAGGCGAACACCGCATCCTCGAGCGCACCCTGGATCGACGGGCCGTTGTCCTGGCGTTGCCAGCCGACGAACGGAGCGCCGTCGTATTCGATGGTGAGCTTGTAGCGCGGCACGGCTCAGGTCAGCAGCGGCCCGGGGAGCGGGACGACGGCGGGCGGTAGTAGCACCGTGCCGGCTGCAAGGCTGAAGCCGCGCAGAAAGGCGTCAGCCGCCTGCGCCGACTTGCCGGCGCGCTGCAGCTTCAGGAGCTTCAATCCGCCGACGCCGCAGGCCACGACGGGAAAGCCGTCGCGACCGATGCTCACCGTGCCCGGCGCGCCACCAGCGAGCGCCAGCGCGGCACCCAGCACCTTGATGCGCTCGCCGCCAACATCGAACCACGTGCCCGGCCAGGGATGGAAAGCGCGCACCTTGCGCTCGAGCTCGGCG
>JAEZHS010000565.1 GCA_023436825.1 Pseudomonadota bacterium
CTACAGCACGGCGTTGCACGAGGACCATCTGGTCGATCCCGACGACACCTACATGCTGGACAACGTCGCCCGCTTCGTCGGCCAGCGGCTGGTCGCGGTGGTCGGAGAGACCGAGGCGGCGGCCGAGGCCGGCGTCCGCGCCCTGGTCGTCGACTATGAGATCCTGCCGGCGGTCTTCGACCCGGTGGCAGCCATGGAGCCCGACGCGCCCATCCTCCACGACAAGAGCGAGGTCGTCACCGACAACGGCAACATCTTCTGCACGCTGCAGGGCGAGATCGGCGACGTCGCCAAGGGCTTCAGCGAAGCCGAGGTCATCCACGAGAACACCTACTCGACCTCGCGCGCGCAGCACGTGCATCTCGAAACCCACGGCTCGATCGCCTACCAGGGCAAGGACGGCCGCTGGCATGTGCGCACGAGCTCGCAGGGGCCGTTCGCGGCCCGCGCCAAGCTTGCCTACCTGATGGGCGTGCCTGCCGCGCAGATCCATGTCTTCACCGAGCGCGTCGGCGGCGGCTTCGGCGGCAAGCAGGAGATGGTGTCGGAGGATCTGCCGTTGTTCGCCACCATGAAGCTCGGTGGCCGTCCGGTGAAATGGGAATGGACCCGCGAGGACGAGTTCATCGGCGCGACGACGCGGCACCAGATGACGACCAAGGTCAAGATCGGCGCCAGGAAGGACGGCACGCTGACGGCACTCGACGTCCAGGTGGTCTCCAACACCGGCGCTTACGGCAACCACGCCAGCGAGACCCTGGCGGCCGCCATGGCGAGCCCGTTCGCGGCCTATCGCTGCGAGAACAAGAAGGGCATCGGCCGGGTCGTCTACACCAACATGATCCCGGGCGGCGGCTTCCGCGGCTACGGCGCCTCTCAGACCACCTTCGCCATGGAATGCGCCATGGACGACCTGGCCAGGGTCCTGGGGCTCGCCCCGTTCGAGATCCGCCGCAAGAACGTCGTGCGGCCGGGCGACAATGTCGAATCGATCTGGAAGGAGCCGAGCGACGCGAGCTTCGGCAGTCACGGCATCGACCAGTGCCTGGACATCGTCGAGCGCGAGCTGAAGAAGGGCAACGGCGTCCACAAGCCGGACGGTGCCGACTGGCTCGAGGGCACGGGCGCCGCGCTCGCCATGCTTGAATGCGGCCCGCCGACCGAGCACCGCTCGGGCGCCGAGATGAAGCTCCTGCCCGATGGCACCTATCATCTCGCCTGCGGCTCGTCGGAGATGGGCAACGGCATCACCACGGCGCACAAGCAGATGGCGGCCGCCGTCGTCGGCGTACGCGCATCGGACATCGACATCATCAACGCCGACACCGACCGCACGCCCTACGATACCGGCACCTTCGCCAGCACCGGCACGGTGGTGGCGGGCAAGGCGGTGCTGGCAACGGCGGAGGCGATGAAGGCCGACATCATCGACTTCGCGTCACGCTTCACCAAGACGCCGATCGAGCAGTGCCGTCTCGACAAGGACGCGGTGATCTGCGGCAACAGGCGGATCCCGCTCACCGAGCTGCATGCCGAAGGCGCCAAGGTCCAGCACCGCTTCACGGTCAGCCGCAAGGCCTACCTGTCGCCGCGCTCGATCGCCTTCAACGTGCAGGGCGTGAGGCTGGCGGTGCACAAGGTGACCGGCGAGGTCCGCATCCTGCACAGCGTGCACGCCGCTGACATCGGCCGGCCGATCAACCCCATGCAGTGCCGCGGCCAGCTCGACGGCGCGGTCGCCATGGGCTACGGCTGGGCGCTGATCGAGAACATGGTCCACGACGAAGGCCACATGGTGAACCCGCAGCTGCGCAATTACCGCGTGCCCGCCTTCGCCGACACGCCGCATACCGACATCTTCTTCGCCGACACGGTCGATACCATCGGGCCGCTGGGCGCGAAGTCCCAGGGCGAGTGCGGCATCAACCCGGTGGCGCCGGCGGTGTCCAATGCGCTGGCCAACGCCACAGGCGTGCGCTTTGCCCACCTGCCCTTCACCGCCGACCGCCTGTTCGCCGGCGGACTGACCGGGGCCAAATGACCGTCAGCATCGTCACCCAGACCAGCGTGCGGCCGGAGCGATCCGAGGACTTCGCCCGCTGGCAGGGTGAGACGAGCAACATGGTCTCGAGCTTCCAGGGCTTCGTCGAGCAGCGGCTGATGCCGCCCAACCCGCCGTTGCAGGTCGACTGGGTCATCCTGCAGCGCTTCCACACCATGGAGGACGCGCAGCGCTGGCTGGCCTCGCCCGAGCGGCAGGTGCGCATCGAGGGCGCGGCGCCGTTCCTGATCGGCCGTGATGACGTGCACATCGTTCGCGACGGCGAAGGCGGCCGCAAGCCCGCGCCGGTCTCGGCCGTGATCAGCACCCGCGTGAGACCCGGCAAGGACGTCGAGTACCGCGCCTGGGAGCGCAAGATCGCCGCCGCGCAGTCCAAGGCGCCCGGTCTCCAGGGCTATCGCTTCGAACCGCCGGTGCCCGGCATCCAGGACGACTACGTCGCCATCCTGCGCTTCGACACCCAGGCCAACCTGCAGGCCTGGCTCGATTCGCCGGTGCGCAAGAAGCTCGTCGAGGAGGCCGAGCCTCTGACCGAGGAGTTCCATGCCCGCGTGGGGACCGGCTTCGAGCAGTGGTTCCGCGACGAATCGGGTGCGCCGGCGCCCTGGGCCGTCTGGAAGATGGACTTCATCGTCCTGCTGCTGCTCTACCCCATCGTCTTCCTATGGGGCGTCTGGGTCGGCACGCCGCTTCTGCAGAACCAGATGAACCTGCCCTGGGCCGTCAATCTGTTCATCGGCAACATCTTCAGCGTCGCCTTGACGGGCTTCGGGGTGCCCTGGGTGGCCAACCACATGGGCTGGTGGATGAGCCCCAAGGGCAACGTGCTGCGGATCAACCTGATGGGCGCGGGCCTGATCTGCGCCGTCTATGCGATTTCCATCTGGGTCTTCTGGAAGCTCTTCTGACCTCGCGAAGTTTCCGCCCTTTCCGCCGGTACTTTCGTAGTGGAGTGCACGGACTGTGCCCCCAAACGGTGGTGTCTCATTTCGAGTTCGGACAGTTTCGCAAGTTTCGCAACCGGAATCGCCCTCGTCGGAGAGCTGGAGCGCCGGCCCGTCCGGAGGCAGGCGACCGGACGGGCCGCGTGCGGTGTCTGCCGCCGCTGTCTGGGTCTCGGATCAACGATGCAAAGAGCGGGAACGCGGGCAAGCCGCGCAACGGAATCTTTGTATAACCAAAGTGTAGACAAGTCAATAACTTTGGTGAATGGCGGCCGATTTCGTTTTCGCGAATTCTTTCGCACCATAGAGGGCCAAGTGTGGCGGGTCGAACCGGCGAGCACGCCATTCGTTGTGTCGCCGGCCTCGCGTGCCAGCAATGCTTTCACTTCGACACTTCATCGCGAGCTACTCGTTGACCAACGTGTTCTTCACGCGCACCGACACGCACAGATACCAGTACCACAGGGACATGGCGATCAGGCTGCCGATCAATCGCAACATCTCGATGTCGGGAAAGATCACCCCGAGCGTGACACCTGGCAGCACGAGCAACGGCAAGACCGAGAACGGGCCTGCCAGCGTCAGGATGCACAAGAGCGCATAGACCATCTTGAACGCCCTCTTCCTTCGGAACAGGGCGACGATGGCCCAAAGTTGCACGGCGATTCCCGCAGCGCCGATCAGCCCGATGATGACGAGTGGACCATGTGTCGCCTCGTTCCGGAAGGCCGCCCAATAGACCGGCAGCACCTCCGCCCATTCGGCAAGGCTTCTCGCGAAGCCGGCGCAGAGCAGGAACGCGAAGAGGGCAAGCCATCCGCCGATGCCTTTGGGTGACGTGATCGCCGACGACGTGTTCATTTTCTGCCCTCCTTTGACAGGGAGGACGAGGGCGACCTCCGGGTCGTTACAGGCGCCCGGAACCGGAAATTTCGTACGCTGATCGCCTGGCAGGCGTTTTTGGTTGTAGCCCCGGGAGCGGGCTCGGCTATGATTCGGTCATGCCCAAGGTTCTTTCCGACACCGAGGTGGCCCGATATCGCCGGGACGGCTTCCACTTCCCGGTGCGCGTGCTGTCGACGGACGAGGCGCGCTCCTATCGCGACCGGCTGGAAGCGAACGAGCGGACGCTCGGCGGGCCGCTCTCCGGCAACATGCGCCAGAAACCCCACCTGCTCTTCACCTGGGCCAACGAACTCGCACGGCACCCGAAGATCCTCGACGCCGTCGAGGATGTGATCGGGCCCGATATCCTGTGCTGGGGCACCACCTTCTTCACGAAGGAAGCCCGCTCGTCCTCCTACGTGTCGTGGCACCAGGATGCCACCTACTGGGGACTCAGCACCGCCGACGTGATCACCGCCTGGGTCGCCTTTGCCGACGCGCCGGTCGAAAGCGGCGCCATGAAGTTCTGGCCCGGCAGCCATCTCAAGAGCCAGCTCGAGCATCGCGACACCTTCGCGACGGACAACCTCCTGACCCGCGGCCAGGAGATCGCCGTCGACGTGCCGGACGGCGCCGGTGTCGACGTCGCCCTGAAGGCGGGCGAGATGTCGCTGCACCACGTGCTGCTGGTCCACGGCTCGGGCCCCAACACGACCGACGACCGGCGGATCGGCTACGCCATCCGCTACATCCCGCCCCATGTCCGCCAGCTCAAGTCGCGTGACTCGGCGATGCTGGTGCGCGGTCACGACCGCCATGGAAATTTCGCGCCCGAGCCCGCGCCGCGCGCCGATCTCGACGCCGATGCGCTTGCGGCTCACCGGGCCGCGGTCGAAAGCTCCGCCAAGGTGCTCTATGCCGGCACCGACCGCAGGACGTACCGTGCCTAGCCGGCGCTGGGCCCTCGCCGCCCTTTGCGCGCTGCCGACGGCGGCCGCGGCGCAGACTGCGGCGACGCGGGATTCCAAGCTGACGCCCGAGGCCTTCTTGCGCGGTATCTACACGCCCTACCCCAACCAGGACTTCAAGGGGCAGCCGTTCTGGCAGGTCGACCGCTTCTTTGCGCCCGACCTCGCGCGCGCCATCGAGGCCGACATGCGCGAGGCCAAGCGGCGCGGCGAGGTGCCCAAGCTCGACGGCGATCCCTTCGTCGATGCGCAGGACTGGGACATCGCCAAGCTCGCCATCTCGGTCAAGGCCGACGGCCCCAAGGCCACCGGGCTGGTGAGCTTCGAGAACCAGGGCAAGCCCACCGAGATCACGCTCGACCTCGTGCGCACCGGGATGGGCTGGCGCATCTCCGACATCAAGTCGCCCAGCGGGACGCTGAGCGAGCTTTACAGGAAGTAAGTCATGCTCTTCCGGAC
>JAEZHS010000589.1 GCA_023436825.1 Pseudomonadota bacterium
ACCTGTCCTTACTGCGGTGTCGGCTGCGGCTTGAAGATCACGCCGGACGGGCGCGGGGGCGCCGATGTCGTGGGCGATCCCGAGCATCCGGCCAATCGCGGGCGCATCTGCTCGAAGGGAGCGGCATTGGGCGAGACGCTGTCGCTCGAGGATCGGCTGCTTCATCCGGAGGTCGATGGCCGGCGCGTGTCGTGGGGCACGGCGCTCGATACAGTGGCCGACGGTTTCCGTGAGATCGTCACGCGCCACGGCCCCAACGCCGTCGCCTTCTATGTCTCCGGCCAGCTCCTGACCGAGGACTATTATGCCGCCAACAAGCTCATCAAGGGCTTCATCGGTACGGCTAACATCGACACCAACTCGCGGCTCTGCATGGCCTCGTCGGTGGCGGGCCACAAGCGCGCCTTCGGCAGCGACACCGTGCCCGGCCTCTACGAGGATTTCGAGCTGGCCGACCTCGTCGTGCTGGTCGGCAGCAATCTCGCCTGGTGCCATCCCGTGCTGTTCCAGCGCCTGGAAGCAGCCAAGCGCGCGCGGCCGGCGATGCGCATCGTCGTCGTCGATCCGCGCCGCACCGAGACCTGTGATATCGCCGACCTGCATCTGGGCCTGCGGCCGGGCAGCGACGTCGCCCTGTTCAATGCGCTGCTGGCCGAGCTGCAGTGTCGCGGCGCCACCGCGCGCCGTTTCGTCGACAAGCATACGGCCGGCATTGAAGACGCGCTGATCGCCGCCCGCGCCAGCGACGTCGGCCAGTGCGACCTCTCCAAGGCTGACCTGGAAACTTTCTTCGACTGGTTCGCCAGGACCGAGAAGACGGTCACGCTCTATTCCCAGGGCGTGAACCAGTCGAGCGCCGGCGTCGACAAGGTCAATGCGCTGATCAACTGCCATCTCCTGACCGGGCGCATCGGCCAGCCGGGCATGGGCCCGTTCTCGATCACCGGCCAGCCCAACGCCATGGGTGGCCGTGAGGTGGGAGCGCTCTCAAACACGCTGGCCGCGCATATGGACTTCGCGCTGGAGGATGTCGGCCGCGTCGGACGCTTCTGGAACACCAACCGCGTCCCGCGCAAGGCCGGCCTGAAAGCTGTCGAGCTGTTCGAGGCAGTGCGTATGGGCCGCGTCAAGGCGGTGTGGATCATGGCGACCAACCCTGTCGCCAGCCTGCCGAATGCCGACGCCGTGCGGACTGCGCTCGCCGCCTGCGAGCTTTCCGTCGTCTCCGAAGCGATTCGCGCCAGCGACACTGTCGATGCCTGCCGTGTCCGCTTGCCCGCGCTCGCCTGGGCGGAGAAGAACGGCACCGTCACCAATTCTGAGCGTCGCATCTCGCGCCAGCGTCCGTTCCTGCCGCCGCCCGGCGAGGCGCGGCAAGACTGGTGGATCATCGCCGAGGTCGCGCGCCGCCTGGGCCACGGCGAGGAATTCGCCTGGAAGGATGCCGCCGACATCTTCCGCGAGCATGCCAGGCTCTCCGCCTTCGAGAACGACGGCGAGCGCGACTTCGATATCGGCGCTTATACCGACATCGATGACAGCGCATACGAGGCACTGAAACCCTTCGTCTGGCCGGCGCGCAGGAATATGCCCGCGACCAGTAGCCGCTTCTTCGCCGACGGTGGCTTCTTCCATTCCGATGGTCGCGCCCGCTTCATCGCCACGGGCGCCCGCGAACCCGTCCATGCACCGAGCAGCGACTGGCCGTTGCGGCTCAACACCGGCCGCGTGCGCGACCAGTGGCACACCATGACGCGTACGGCGAAGTCGCCGCGGCTCGCCGGCCATCGTCCCGAGCCGACCATCGAGCTCAATGCCATCGATGCCGCACGGCGCGGGTTACAGGACGGTGACATTGCCGAGGTGACGAGCAGGTGGGGCCGCGCTGCGCTGCGTGTGCGCCTGTCGGCGGCGCTGCGCCAGGGCGAGGCCTTCGCTGCCATGCACTGGACCGCTCGGCTTTCGCGCGCCGGCCGCATCAACGCGGCCGTCAATCCCGCGGTCGATCCCATTTCCGGCCAGCCCGAGCTAAAGCACACGCCTGTCGAGGTCCGCCGCCTCGCCGTCCAATGGCATGGCACGATTCTCGCTCGCAGGCCGATCATGCTGCCCGAGGTCACCTATTGGGCGCGTATCAGGGGCGCCGGATATCACGCTTGGCTGCTGGCGGGCGAGCAGCCTTTGGCCGTTGCGCGCCGCGCGCTGTCGGCGGCGATGCGCACCGCCAACCCCGGTCCCTTGTTTGAAGGCAGGGGGCTCGGTGGAGAGGAAGGCCTGGGCGCCGTCATCAGCGACGGCCGGCTGGAAGCGGTCATGAGCATCGGCAAGGCGCACGACGAGGTGGTACGCGATCGCCTGGCTCCGTTCATGGCGCTGGCCCAGCTCGACAGCGAGCAGTGTCGCCTCCTCCTGCGCGGTGGCGAAGCGGCTGATCGCGGCGGCGAGATCTGCGCCTGCCTCGGTGTCTCCTGCGCCTCGGTGCAGACGGCGATCGCCAATGGCGCCATGACGCTCGATGCCGTCGGCGCCGTCACCAAGGCCGGGACGAGCTGCGGTTCCTGCCGGCCCGAGATCCGCGCCCTGCTGCGCGCGGCACGGCCAAGGCAGGCGGCGTGACGGTGCATTGATGCAGACCTTTCCCATTTTTCTCTCATTGCAGGACCGGCAAGTGCTCGTGGTCGGCGGCGGCGAGCCCGCGGCACGCAAGGTCGAATTGCTGCTGTCCGCCGGTGCGCGCATCACCCTGATCGCCGGTACGGTTGTGGGCGAGATCGCCCAGCTGATCGCCGAGGCGCGCATCTCGTGGGCCGGCCGCGCCTTCGACGACGCCGACCTTTCGGGCATGGCGCTGGTCGTCGTGGCAACTGACGACGAGGCGCTGGCGGCGCGCGTATCGCACGCCGCTCAGCAGCGCAGCCTTCCGGTGAACGTCGTCGACCGGCCGCTTCTCTCCAGCTTCATCATGCCGGCGATCGTCGATCGTGCGCCCGTCACCATCGCCATCTCGACCGGCGGCACGGCGCCGGCGTTGGCGCGGCGCATTCGCGCCGAGATCGAACGCGCCCTGCCGGCGGCGATCGGCCGGCTGGCGCGCTTCGCCGAGATCTTCCGAGTGCAAGTGCGGCGCACGATCGAGAGCTCCCGCGATCGCCGCCGTTTCTGGGATCGCGTCTTCGCCGGCCGGATCGGCGAGCTGGCGCTGGCCGGCGACGAGATCGCCGCCCGCCGCGAACTGATCCGGCTGCTCGATTCGACGCGCAGCGAGAACCCGCCGGCCGGCATGGTGCATCTGGTCGGCGCCGGTCCCGGCGATCCCGACCTTCTCACCATGAAGGCGCATCGCCTGCTGCAGCGCGCCGACGTCGTCGTCTACGACCGGCTGGTCTCGCCGGAGGTCCTGGCCATGGCGCGGCGCGATGCCGAGCGCATCTTCGTCGGCAAGCGGCGCGGCGCGCACCGGCAGACTCAATCGGAGATCAACCAGCGCCTGGTGTCGCTGGCGCGCGCCGGCAATAGCGTGGTGCGGCTGAAGGGCGGCGATCCGCTGGTGTTCGGCCGCGGCGGCGAGGAGATCGAGGCGCTGGTGCGCGCCGGCATCGTCGTCGAGGTCGTGCCCGGCATCACCGCGGCGCTGGGCTGTGCGGCATCCGCCGCGATCCCGCTCACCCATCGCGATCATGCCCAGGCCTGCATCTTCGTCACCGGCCAGCTCGAGGACGGCACCGTCGCGCTCGATTGGCCGATGCTGGCGCGGCCACGCCAGACCGTCGTCGTCTACATGGGCGCCGAAACCCTGCCGATCATTGCCGCGCGCCTGATGGAGCACGGCTTGCCGTCGTCGACAGCCGTCGCGCTGATCGAGAACGGCACGACCAATCAGGAGCGGCGAATCGTCGGCACGCTCGCCACGATCGAGCAGCAGGCAAGGCATGCGGACCTCGATGGGCCGACGCTCTGCATGATCGGCGACGTCATCGAGCTTGCGTTGGCGCGAGACGTTGAATTTCGTTCCGATGCGCGGACGATGGCATAGAGGCGCTTGTCCTCGGCCGCCGGGAATTGTGGCAAATATCAGGCAAACCCCGCCGGAATTGACCAGTCATTCTTGCGGGAAATGCCTAATTCCTATTGGGAATCTGAGTGATCGGGGAGTTTTTTCACCCGAGAAAGTGATTTTAGTTTTGTGTCGCGAATCGGTCTCTGATAAGGGGGAAGCGTGACAAAAATGCAACATCGGGGACCGGGAGATGCGCAGATTCGTCGTTGGCCTGACTGTCGCGCTGGCCTTTGCCGGCCCGAGCTTCGCCCAATCAAGCACGACAGGCACGGCGACGCCTAAAGTCGTCCGCGGCTCGAGCGCCAAGCATGACGCCAAGAAGACGCCTGTCGCGGCCAATCAGCCGAATGTGGTCCGGCCGCCGGCCGGTCAGGCGCAGCAGCACCGGGCGACCAAGCCCGAGACCCTGCGCGGCTCGCGCTATGGCGGTTTCGCGCCCGTGCCGTCCGGTCCGCCGCCGGAGCTCGACACCACGAGCCCGCGTACACTCAACCTGGTCAACTTCAACACCCAGGAAGTGCTGACCGTCACCTATTGGTCGAACGGCGCCTACAATCGCCAGGCGCTCGACCAGCTCAACCAGTTCCTGCGTGACTCTCGCGACAATGCGCAGACGGAGATGGATCCGCTGCTGTTCGACGTGCTGTGGCACACCGCGCGCATCGTGGGCTACGGCGGCTCGATCGAGGTGCTGTCGGCCTATCGCTCGCCCACTTCCAACGCGTGGCTGGCCAGCGTCAGCCGCGGCGTGGCGCGCGACAGCCAGCACATGAACGGCAACGCCATGGACATCCGCTTCCCCGGCGTGCCGGTGTTCCAGATCCGTCAGGCCGCCTACTCGCTCAACATGGGCGGCGTCGGCTTTTATCCGCGCTCGGGCTTCGTCCACCTCGACACCGGTCCCGTCCGGTACTGGTAAGGTCATGGCGAGCATCGACATCGTCGAAGGCGACATCACGCGCCTCGCCGTCGATGCCATCGTCAATGCCGCCAACGAAAGCCTTTTGGGCGGCGGCGGCGTCGACGGCGCCATCCATCGCGCCGCCGGACCCGAGCTTCTCGCCGAATGCCGCACGCTTAGCGGCTGTCCGACGGGCGAAGCGAAGATCACCAAGGGGTACCGGCTGAAGGCGCGCCACGTGATCCATACCGTAGGCCCGATCTGGCGTGGCGGCAGGGCCGGCGAGCCCGAGCTTCTGGCGCGCTGCTATCGCAACAGCCTGGCGCTGGCCGAGCAGCACCATCTGAAGAGCATCGCCTTCCCGGCAATCTCCACCGGCGTCTACGGCTATCCCAAGGAACCCGCAACGCAAATTGCCGTGCGCGAGGTAAAGGCGCACCAGGGCGGCGTCGAGCGCGTGATCTTCTGCTGCTTCGGCGCCGACATGGCGGCGCTGTACCGGGAGATCAGCGGAGCGCGGACCTCCGGGCCCGCATGAGTCACTGGCCGAACCGGTCAGCGGTCTTGAGATACTCCATTTCCTCGTCCGTGCAGGTCCGCCCCAGCACGTCGTTGCGATGGGGGAAGCGGCCGAAGCGGGCGACGATGTCGCGATGGGCGACCGCGTACCTCGTCATGTCGGGATCGTTGAACGGCGCGAAGAGCGCACAGCACATCTCCTGGTCCCCCAGCGATTCGCTGTGCTGGAAGGGCATGTAGAAGAACGGCCGCATCGTCGTGTTGAAGGCGGCCGGATAGAATCGCGCCAGGGCGAGCCGTGCCGTCTCCAGCGCCTTGGGATCGCCGGCAAACGCATGCGCCGAGCGGCGGTGCATATTGCGCGCGAACTGGTCGCACAGAAGGATCAGCGCCAGCGCCCCGTCGGGCGACTGCCGCCAGTGATCCAGGCTGCCGTGGACCGCCCGTTCGAAGGCCGCTGAAAAGCGCTCGCGGATCTCGGCGTCGAACTCGGGCGGGCCGCCCCACCAGATGTCGCGCGGCTTGCCATGGTCGGGGTGGTCGAGCGGCAGGAACCAGAAATCGAGAACATCGCGGGTGGTCGCTGCGCTCATCGGCCTTCCTCGCCCAGCCCGGCCAGAAGTCCGGCGAACAGGCGCGCGCGCGGCGCCAACTCCGAGATCGACACATGCTCCTCCAGCGTATGAACACCCGCACCGACCGCACCCAGCCCGTCGAGCGTGGGGATGCCCAGCGCGCCGGTGAAGTTGCCGTCGCTGCCGCCGCCGAAGGTGCCGTGCTCCAAGGTGATGCCGGCCTCGCGGGCTGTCGCGGCGGCATGGGCGAATAGCCGCATCGTGCCCTCCGACGGCTCGAACAACGGACGCTCCGGCCCTCTTTCGACTTCGAGCGTCACGCCCTCGATCGGCGAGGCGAGGGCTGCCATGAACGCATGGACGAACGCCAGGTTCTCGCGCGACGACGCCACGCACAGCACCTCGGCGGTGCACTCGGTCGGGATCACGTTCACGAACAGGCCGCCCTTGATCACGCCGACGCTGAAGGAGACCAGCCGTTCCATGTCTGTGCCGCTTTCGATCGTCTCGACCAGGCGCGCCATCGCGCGGATGGCGCTGCGACCCGCGCGATTGTCGGCGCCGGCATGCGCCGCCCGGCCGCGCGTGGTGATGCGGTAGCGCGCGAAGGCATGACGCCCCGTGATCACCTTGCCCTGGCGCGCGGGCTCGGGCACCAGCACGCAGCGATGCCGGCGCGCTTCTTCCTCGATCAGCGCGCGCGTGCCCGGGCTGCCGATCTCCTCGTCGGGGATCATCAGGAAGGTGACGGGGAGCGGCGTGTCGCCGCTCTCGGCGCGCAGCCGTCGCAGCGCATGCAGCGCCAGGCAAATGCCGCCTTTCATGTCGAGCACGCCCGGGCCGTAGAGCCGGTCTTCTTCGATGCGCAGCTTCAGCCCGTCCTCGATCGTGCCGAGCGGATGGACCGTGTCGAGGTGGCCGAGCACCAAAATGCCCGGGCCCTTGCTCCGGCCGGCAAAACGCGCACGCATCACCGGTGCGCCCGAAGTGGCCGACATGCGCTCGATAGTGGCGCCGGCCGCCCGGAAATCCGTTTCGGCCAGGTCGAACATGCGCGCCACGGCCTCGGGCGTCACCGACGGGCTCTCGACGGCGGCCCAGCGCATGATGTCCTCGACGATCTCGCGGCTCGAGAAGCTGTTGGAATCCATCGCCTCATCCTAAAGCACAATTCGTCCAGTCAGCTGGACGAATTGTGCCCTGCTGAAACCCAGCATCCCCGGTGCGCGCGAATCCGCTCCCATCGAGCTGCGCGCGGTTCCATGTGAGTGGATTCCGCTCTAGCGATGCGGGCATAGTGGCGGCAAACGAAGGGGAACGAATCAACGTGGGCAAGGTCAGGAACGTCCTGTTCATCATGTGCGACCAGCTGCGCGCCGATCACCTGTCGTGCGCCGGCCATCCGCATCTCAAGACACCGGCCATCGATTCGCTGGCGGCCAGGGGCGTGCTGTTCCCGCGCGCCTATGTGCAGTCCGGCGTCTGCGGCCCCTCGCGCAAGAGCTATTACACCGGCCGCTACATGTTCTCGCACGGCGCCACCTGGAACCGCGTGCCGCTCAGCTTGCGCGAAAAGACCATCGGCGACTATCTGCTGCCCGCCCGCATCCGCGTGGCGCTGGCCGGAAAGACCCATGTGCTGCCCGATCTCGACGGGCTGGAGCGCTACGGCATCGAAGGCGGCTCGGCGATCGCGGCGCTGATGCGCGCCGGCCGCTTCGAGGAGCTCGACCGCTACGACGGCCATTCGCCGCCGGGCGAGGAGAGCGGCTATGCCGCCTATCTGCGCCAGCAGGGCTACAACTCCGACGATCCGTGGAGCGACTACGTGATCTCGGCCGACGGTGCCGAGGGGCCGGTGTCGGGCTGGCACATGCGCAATGTGCGCCTGCCGGCGCGCGTCGCCGAGGAGCATTCCGAGACCGCCTACAAGACGCGCGAAGCCATGCGCTTCGTCGAGGACATGGGCGAGAGGCCGTGGTTCCTGCATCTCAGCTACGTCAAGCCGCACTGGCCCTACATGGCGCCCGCGCCCTATCACGCGATGTACGGCGCCAAGGATTGCCTGCCGCTCAACCGCGATGAGCGTGAACTTGTCGATCAGCATCCCGTGCTCGCCGCCTATCGCCAGCACGAGGAATCGCAGTCGTTCCAGCGGCCCGACGCGCCGGGCATCGTGCGGCCGGCCTACATGGGCCTGGTCAAGCAGCTCGACGACTGGCTCGGCCGCCTGTTCGAGCACCTGAAGAAGCTCGGCCGCTTCGACGACACGCTGATCCTGTTCACCGCGGACCACGGCGACTTTCTGGGCGACCATTGGCTCGGCGAAAAAGAGATGTTCTATGAAGAGGCGCTGCGCGTGCCCTTCATCGTCTACGATCCCGATCCTGCGGCCGACGCCACGCGCGGCACCGTCGACGAGCGCTTCGTCGAGGCGGTCGATGTCGTGCCGACCTGTCTTGCCGCCCTGGAACAGCCTGCCAACGAGCACCTCGTCGAAGGCCGCTCCCTGCTGCCGCTGCTGCGCGCCGGCAGGGCGGAGAACTGGCGCGACGCGGTCTTCTCCGAGCTCGACTACTCCTTCCGCGAGGCGCGCAAGATCCTCAAGCGCGGGCCGCGCGACTGCCGCGCCATCATGGTGCGCACCGACCGCTGGAAATACGTCTGGTGGCAGGATTTCAGGCCGATGCTGTTCGATCTGGCCAACGACCCGAAGGAGCTGCGCGATCTCGGCGCCGACGAGGCCTACGCCCACGTCCGTCGTGAGATGGAGGAGCGGATGGCCGCCTGGCTCAAGGCGCGCAAGACCCGCGTCACGGTCGACGACGCCTACGTCGAGGCGCGCACGGCCACGCACAAGAAGCACGGCATCTTCTTCGGCGTCTGGTGACGCGGGAGCGCGGGCTCATTCTCTTTCCGACCGCGCGCTTCCAGCGCGCCTCATGAGTCATGAGCGCGCAAGATGCGCGCGGTCCATAAGAGCATGAGTCCACCTCGCCGTGCCGATCACCCGCCTTGACTCGGTCGGTCGACCGAATTATACATCTCCGTATTCGGTCGGTCGACCGAACATCGAGAAACGGAGGCTTTCATGGCCGGTATCGCTTCGGTTCTGTACGGCGCCGTCGTCTATTCGCTGTTTTTCGTCACTTTCCTCTACGCCATCGCTTTCGTCGGCAACCTGGCCATCGTCCCCAAGACGATCGACAGCGGCGCCGAAGGGCCGCTGGTCCCGGCGCTGGTGATCAACACCCTGCTGCTCGGCCTGTTCGCCATCCAGCACAGCGTCATGGCGCGGCCGGCCTTCAAGCGGTGGTGGACGCGCTTCGTGCCGCAGGCAGTCGAGCGTACGACCTATGTGCTGTTGGCGAGCCTCATCCTGGCGGGGCTGTTCGTGCATTGGCGTCCGATCCTGATGCCGGTCTGGACGGTTACGAGCCCGGCCGCCGTCATGGTCCTGCAGGCCGTCTTCTGGTTCGGCTGGATCCTGGTGCTTTTGAGCACCTTCCTGATCAACCACTTCGAGCTGTTCGGCCTGCGCCAGGTGTGGGCGCGGCTGCGCGGCCACACCCTGCCCGAGCCGAAGTTCCGCACGCCCTTCCTCTACAAGCGCGTGCGCCATCCGCTCTATCTCGGCTTCCTGCTGGCCTTCTGGGCGACGCCCGACATGACCGCCGGCCACTTGCTGTTCGCCGTCGCGACCACCGGCTATATCCTGATCGGCATCTGGCTCGAGGAGCGCGACCTGGTCGACCTGTTCGGTGACGAGTACCGCCGCTACCGCCAGCAGGTGTCGATGCTGATCCCGTGGCCGGGTCGCAAGGCCAGGCCGGAGCCGGAGATCCAGCATCCGAGGCCGGCAGAGTAGAAGTCCGTCCAGTCGTACGTGTGGAGAACTGAATGGCGCGCGCTCTGGCGAAGAAGATAGAGACCAGCACCTCGCTCCTGGAAGCGGCCAAGAAGGTGCTGCGCCAGAACGGCCATTCCGCTCTCTCCACGCGCGACGTGGCGGCCGCGGCAGGCGTGCCGCTGAGCCAGATCCACTACCACTTCGGCTCCAAGCAGGGGCTGATGCTGGCGCTGTTCGACTATCTCAACACCCAGCTTCTCGACCGCCAGAACGCCATGTTCCACGACACGACGCTCACGCTGTCGCAACGCTGGGACCGCGCCTGCGACTATCTCGACGAGGACATCGCCGCAGGCTACGTCCGCGTCCTGCAGGAGCTCATAGCGGTGAGCTGGTCCGATCCCGAAGTGGCGAAGGTCGTGCGCACCGGCCTGATGGGCTGGTTCGAATTGATCGCCGAGGCGACCCGCCAGGCCGAGACGGCGCTTGGTGGGCTTGGCCCCTTCTCACCGGAAGACATCGCGGCCCTCGTGAGCTCGGCCTTCATCGGGGCCGAAAGCCTCTTCCTCTTGGGCGCCGAGAAGAAGGGCGCGCCGGTGCGTCAATCGCTGCGCCGCGTCGGCGACGCCATCCGTCTGGCCGAAAGCAAATCGTCCACGAGGTGATGCATGCGCGCCAAGCTGCCCGACAGCGAGGGGTTCGCCGAGCGCAACGGCAACCGCATCCATTACGAGATCTACGGACAGGGCGGGCAGGCCATGGTGTTCCTGCCGCCCTGGAGCATCGTGCATTCGCGCGTCTACAAGGCGCAGATCCCGTACTTCAGCGACCGCTTCCGCTGCATCGCCTACGATGCGCTGGGCAACGGCCGGAGCGACCGGCCGGACGATACGACGGCCTACTCGCTGGACAACTGCGTCGCCGACGCGCTCGCGGTCATGGACTCGACCGAGGCCGGCCAGGCCATCCTGGTCGGCCTGTCGTTCGGCGGCCTGCTCGCCTGCTGCCTGGCGGCCTACCATCCCGAGCGGGCGAAGGCCGCCATTCTGGCCGGCGTGGCGGGCGTCGTGGGACCGACCCACAGGCACATGACGCCGAAACACTTCCTGACGCCGCGCGAGAGCTTCGAGGGCTGGGACAAGTACAATCGCGCCTACTGGCTCGCGGACTATCCCGACTTCGCGCAGCACTTCATCTCGAGCATCTTCCCCGAGCCGCATTCGACCAAGCAGATCGAGGACGGCGTCGCCTGGGCAAACGAGACCAACGGCCCGGTGATCGTGAAGACCGTCGAGGCGCGGTCCATCCTTCCGACGTTCGACGTCACCGAGCCGATGTACCGCCGCATCCGCTGCCCGGTGCTGGCAATCCACGGCGACGACGACCGGATCCAGCCCCATGACCGCGGCAAGCTCATCGCCGAGCTCTGCGGCGGCGAGCTCCTGACCTTTCCGGGCGGCGGCCACAACCTGCTCGGCCGCTATCCCGCCAAGTGCAATGCCGCGATCAACGACTTCCTCGACCGCCGCCTCGGCATGGCCACGCCCAAGCCGGCGCCCAATCGTGCCGCCCGCGGGAAGCGCGCGCTCTATCTCTCCTCGCCGATCGGGTTGGGCCACGGACGCCGCGACATCGCCATCGCGCGCGAACTGCGCACGCTCCATCCCGGCCTCGAGGTCGACTGGCTGGCACAGGATCCCGTGACGCGCCTGTTGCTGGCCAACGGCGAGACCATCCATCCGCTGAGCGCGCGGCTTGCCAGCGAATCGCGCCACATTGAGGAGGAATCGGGCGAGCACGATCTCAATGCCTTCCAGGCGCTGCGCCGCATGGACGAGGTGCTGATCAAGAACTTCATGATCTTCCAGGATGCCGTCGATGCGGGCGGCTACGACCTCGTGATCGCCGACGAGGCCTGGGACATCGACCACTTCTGGCATGAGCATCCCGAGCTCAAGAAGGCCCCGCTCGCCTGGTTCACCGACTTCGTGGGTTTCGTGCCCATGCCGGCGGGCGGCGAGCGCGAGGCCTTCCTTACCGCCGACTACAACGCCGAGATGATCGGGCATGTCGAGCGTCATCCCGGCGTGCGCGACCGCGCCATCTTCGTCGGCCGGCCCGAGGACATCGTGCCGCTGTCCTTCGGCAGGGATCTGCCGCAGATGCGCGATTGGATCCCGCGCCACTTCGACTTCTCGGGTTACGTGCTGGGCCGGCATCCCGACGACTTCGGAGAGCGCGAGGACCTGCGCCGGCGGCTCGGCTACAAGCCCGATGAACGCATCTGCATCGTCACGGTCGGCGGCTCGAGCGTCGGCACGCATCTCATCAAGCGCATCCTGCAGGCCTGGCCGCTGGTCCGTCCCTGGATGCCGGACCTGCGCATGATCCTCGTGGCAGGCCCGCGCATCGATCCCGCATCGCTCGGCGCGCCGTCGGGTGTGGAGACACATGCCTTCGTGCCCGACCTCGATCGCCATCTTGCCGCCTGTGACCTTGCCCTGGTGCAGGGCGGGCTCACGACGTGCATGGAGCTCGCGGCGGCGGGCACGCCGTTCCTCTATTTCCCGCTCAGGAATCACTTCGAGCAGAATGTCCACGTCGCCCATCGCCTGGAGCGTTACGCCGCCGGACGGCGCATGGATTTCGCGACGGCGACACCCGAGGCGATCGCCGACGCGATGAGGGCCGAGCTGGCGCGGCCGGCCGCCTACAAGCCGGTCGAAGCCGACGGCGCAGCGCGCGCCGCGAGGATGCTGGCGGAGCTTCTATGATCACTTCCTCCTCATCCCCCTCAATCTCTTCTCCCCTGGCGGGGGAGACGGACATGAAGGGATGCGAGGGGACGAACGCCCCAATCACCACGAAATGCGCAGGCCGAGATTGAGCGTGTGGTTGCTCGAGCCGGTGCTGATCTCGCCGTCGTAGCGCAGGTAGAGCTGCGTCGCTTCGGCGATGCTGGTGCCGGCCGAGAAGCCGATCACCGCGGCGTCGCGCTGCGGCGTGGCGCCATAGACGGTGAAGGCGTTGGACGGCGCGCCGGCGAAGGCGGCCGTGATCGGCCGGCCGGTATCGGCATATTCGTGCAGCCAGCCCAGGCGAAGGTCGAGCGCGAGGCTACGCTCGCTGCCGAGCGGGAGGGCGCCGGCGAGGTCGGCGCCGAACACCGTGCGCAGCGAATTGGTTGTCTGCTGCGCCACGCTGAGGCTGAGCGAATTGGCGCCCCATTCGGAGAAGGCGTTCTGTGTCACCGTCGAGCCCTGCAGGCGGGCGAACGGCGTGATGCTGGCCGCGGCCGGAGCGTAGAGGCCGATGCGATAGCCGGTCTCGATCTGGCCCAGGAACTGGTTGGCGCCCGTGCTGCCGTTGGCGGTGCGCTGCAGGCCGGGGAACTGGATCTGGCGCTGCATCTGGTTGCCCGACCAGGCGTAGCCCGCCAGCGCGTCGGCATAGAATCCGCCATTGGTGAACGAGCCGTAGCCGATGACGCTGACCGTGTCGGTCCAGCCGCGGCCCATGAAGCTGTCGACCCACTGGTTGCCTGCGGCGTAGGCCGCGCTGAGGCCGACCAGGAAGCGCGGATCGAGGCGATAGTCGATGCCGCTCGCCGCGCCGCCGAAATTGTAGGTGAGCGTGGAGCTGTTGCCGTTGCCGGCCACCGAGCCCAACCCGCCGATCGCGCTTGCCCAGACGCTCCAGGGGCTGAGCCCCTCGCACGCCTCGACGTCGCAGGCCTGTGCCAGCGCCTGCCGCTGGCCGCCGCCGGTGCCGCCGCGCGCCAGCGCCATCTGCTGGCCGACGACGTTCATGAACAGCGCCGCCCCCTGGACGTTCATCGTGCCGAAGTCGGCGTAGGGCTGGCCGCTGATGGCGTTCAAGGCGGCGGCGCCCTGCTGCGGGTTGAGCGCGTTGAGGCTGTTCAGGGCATTGCTGAAGTCGCCCGTGGCCTGAACGCTGCCCTGATCGAGGACGGTGCCGACGGCGTACTGGTTGGCGGTCTGCGCGCCGGAAGCGAAGGACTGGAACAGCGTGAGATAGACGTTGTTGGCGTCGTAGGTGAGGGCCGGCCTCACGAAGGCGAAGTTGCTGGTCACGCCCGAGTAGGCGCCACTCACGCCGCCCGTGGCATTGAGGATCGTGTAGCTGGCGTTGCGGGTGCCGGTCTGGGCCAGCACCTGGACGGTGCCGCCATTCAGGGTGGCGGTGCCGGCGACGTTTATGCGGTCGCTTTGGCCGGTGGGGTTCGCCTCGACCTGGTAGATGCCGCCGTTCTGGGTGAAGTTGCCGACGACGGTCAGCGTGCCGATCGAGTTGCCGGGCGCGATCGTGCCACCGCTGGCAACCAGCGTGCCGACGCTGCCCGTGCCGCCCAACGTGCCGCCGCTATTGACGGTCACGCTGCCCGCGATGCTGCCGTTCACGGCCAGCGTGCCGGCATTGACGTTGGTCGGTCCGCTATAAGTGTTGGCGCCGGTGAGGTTGAGCAGCCCCGTGCCGGTCTTGGTGAGACCGCCGGTGCCGCTGATCGCGCCCGAGAAGGTCGTGCTGGCGTTGTTGCTCCCCACCGTCAGCAGCGCGGCGCCCAAGGTCACGGCACCCGCGCCGGAGAGGCTGCCGATCGATTGGTTGAAGCCGTTGAGATCGAGGGTCGCGCCGCTGCCGATTGAAAAGGCGCTGGCCGACGAGAACACGTTCGCCGCCGCAGCCTGCAGCACGCCGCCATTGACGTTGGTCGCGCCCGTGTAGGTGCTGGAGCCCGACAGGCTGAGGGTGCCCGCGCCCGCCTTGGTGAGATCGCCCGCGCCGCCGACAGGACCGGACAGCATCGCGTTGTTGCCGTTGGTATCGACGGTGCCGCCCGCGGCATTCAGGATGACCGACCGGGTGCTCGTGAAGTTGCCCAGCAGCTGCAGCATCCGAGGCCACGGCCAGCGTGCCGCCGTTGATGGTGGTGTTGCCGGCATAGGTGTTGACGGGTGCCAGGGTGAGCGTCCCGTTGCCGGTCTTGGTGATGCCGCCCGCGCCCGACAGGGCGCCCGAGAAGGTGACGTTGTTGCCGCCCGTGTCGAAGGTGGCGCCGTCGGCGCCGATGGCGATCTGGGCCGACATGTCGGCGATGTTGCCGCTGGCCCATTGCAGGCCGCCGCCGTTCAACGTGATCAGGCCGGTGCCGAGATTGGCCGCCGTCGAGAAGTTGATCAGGCCGCCGATCACCGTCGTGCCGCCGCTGTAGGTGTTGTTGCCGGTGAGGATCAGGGTGCCCGGCCCGGCCTTGGTAAGCGATCCCGTATTGGAGATGTCGGCGGCGAGGGTGAGGGTGTCGGTGAAGTTGGCGACGATCGTGCCCTCGTTGTCGATGGCCGGTGTGACGATCGAGCCGCTGAGACCACCGGTGCCGAGATTGAGCGTGCTGCCGGCGCCGATGCTGACGCCGCCGGGCGCGTTGACCGTGCCGCCGGCTGTTGCGGTCAGCGTGCCGATCGCGACCGAGGTCTGGCCGACCGTGACGAGACCCACGACGTTGAAGGCAGAGCCCGATCCACTGACCGTCACCGATGAAGTGCCTGGCCCCTGGTCACCGATGCCGGCGCCGATGGGGTCCGAAACATTCACCTGACCACCGTTGGAAACGACGACGAAGGCGGGGCCGAAGTTGCCGACAAGCAGCCCGCCGGTTCCGACGTTCCACGCCGACCCGGCACCATCCACCGTGACGGTTGCCGAGGTGAAAATCCCGTCGAGCTCAACGCCGCCCTGGCTGTTCAGCACGCCGCCATTGCTGATCGAGAGCATCCCCGGGCCGAACGGAGAGCCCACGAACGTGCCGCCGGCCACGGTGACCGTCGAGCCGGGCCCGGAGATCGTCATGGCGCTGGCCACGCCCAGGCTCTGGCTGGTCTGCAGGGAGCCGCCGTTGATGACCGAAAGCGTGCCGCCGAGGACGGTGACGCCGAAAAAGCCGTCGACGGTGAGCCTGCCACCGCTGATCGTGAGCCCGCCGCCGAAGCAGTCGCACAACGTAAGGTCGCCGCCGATTCGGCCGATATTGCCGCCGTTGCTGGCGCCGGTGAGGGTCAGCGTCGCCGTCGCGTTGGAGATTTCCAGCGAGCCTTCGCCCGAGAACGAGCCGGACAAGGTCGTGTTGGTTGTCGGGGTCAGGGTCAGGAAGGCCCCGGGAGAGGTCGGACCGATGACGACGGTGCCGCCGCCGGCCGGCCCATCGGTGAGCGCTCCGATCGGGACGTCGCCGAGGTCGCCGACGACCAGCGTCGCCCCGGCATTGACGGCGAAATTGGGCAGGGACGAGGAAGTGTTGCTGACCGTGTTGTTGATGGTGAACGAGGCGCCGTTGGTGACCGTGAAGGAGTAGGTCGGTGCGTTGACGAGCGCGATCGTGTCGATCGACGCGCTGCTCGAGATGGTGACGGTCGTCGGCGCCAGGTTATTGGTAAACGTCGCGGTGCCGTCGGGCACCACCGGCGCGGAGTCCCAGTTGCTGCCGGTCGTCCACTCGATACCCGGACCGACCCAGGTGCCGTCGACCGCTTGCGCGGGACCCACCCTCGACGCCACGAGGGCCGCCCCTGTCGACCATGCCACGCACTTCAACGCCAGGCCGGCCCGCTTACCGGACGGCCACCTACCACTGGACAGCATTTGCTCCTGAACCCGCCAAAGAGGCGCCGGAAACGCTCCCCACGCTCCGACGCGCGCTCATCGTCACATGGAAAAACGTCTCGGGCAATGGCAGTAGTCGTGCGACAAGGAGGCGGGGGAACTTTGTACAAATCCATTCTTGCGATCTCGGAAGGCGGTCCGGACGCCGAGATGTCGTTTCGCCTGGCCGCGCGTATCGCGGACCTGTTCGATGGCACGGTGGACGCCGTGCACTTTGCCGAGCACCAGACGCACGATGCCGACATCGCCGTCCAGTCCATGCCGTATCTCAAGATCCTGTCCGACGACCGGCTGAAGGCGCGGGCCGAGGAATCGCAACGGCGTTTCCGCGAGCTGATCGCCCCCATCAAGGGCGCCACCTTCACCGGCGATGAGGCCATGACGCGGGACAAGCTCGTCTGGCTGGGCCGCTTCGCCAGCCTGGTCGTCATCGGCAGGCCGGGGGCCGACGACGAGAATATCGCGCCCGAGACGGTCAAGGCGGCAATCTACGACAGCGCCCGGCCGGTCGTGATCGCGCCGCCCAACCTCAATCGGGGACCGGTCACGTCAGTCGTCGTCGCCTGGAACGGCAGCGTGCAATCCGCGCGCGCCGTCGGCGCGGCGCTGCCCTTCCTCAAGCGCGCCGGCAAGGTCACCGTGATGGTGGCCGATGCCGACCCCGATGAGGTCGCGGCCCCTTTGCTGATGCGCCGCCTCGGCCGGCACGGCATCTCCGCCATGGTCGATACCGCCAGGTTCGGCGCCCTGACCGGCCGCGGCCGCGGTCGCGCATTGCTGGCCTATGCCAAGGACAAGGGGGCCGATCTTCTGGTAATGGGCGCTTATGGACACGGCGAATTGTCCAACTTCCTTGGGCTGGGCGGCGCCACCGCGAAGGTGATCTCCGCCTGCCCGCTTCCGCTCCTGCTGGCTCATTGAGGGAGGATTCCCATGAAGACCGTCCAATCGATGCTCGACGAGGCCAATGCCGCGGTGCCGCGTATCAGCCCGGATGAGGCGAAGAAGCTCGTAGGCAAGGCCGACGTGCTTTTCGTCGACGTGCGTGAGCCGCCCGAGGTCGTGGCCTCGGGCAAGGTGCCGGGCGCCGTGGCTGTGCCGCGCGGCCTGGTCGAGTTCCGCGCCGATCCTGCCTCGGCCATGCACGACAAGGCGTTCGACCGTTCCAAGACGGTGGTGGCCTACTGCGCCTCGGGCGGCCGCTCGGCCCTGGTCGGCAAGACGCTGAAGGACATGGGCTACGCCAAGGTGCTGAACCTCGGCGGGTTCAAGGGCTGGGTCGACGCCGGCGGCGAGGTCGAGAAGGGCTGACCGCCGGCCCGCCGACCGACAATCACGCAACCGTAACCGAATTGTACTGTTGTGGAGCGATGGACTTCTTCCGTCGCTTCACATTCCTGTTTTGCGCTCCGGCCTTCGATGCCGACGAGCTCGAGGGCCATCGGCTCGATGAGATCACTCACGCCATCGACAGGATGGGCTTCCAGGTGGTGCGTGCGCGGCGCATCGAGGACGCCGAGATCGCCGTGCAGACCGATGCCGCCATCGGCTGCATGGTGGTCGACTGGGGCAAGAGGGGGCTGGAAGGCAAGACCGCTGCGCTGATCAACCTGATGCGCAAGCGCGGGCTGGAGATGCCGATCGTCATCCTGGTACGCCGCAAGCGCCTGGAGGACATCCCGGTCGAGGTGCTGGACTATATCGACGGCTACATCTTCCTCGCCGAGGAGACGCCGGAGTTCATCGCCAAGAACCTGGTGAGCCGGCTCAAGCGCTATGCCGAGACTTTGAAGACGCCCTTCTTCGGCGCGCTGGTCGACTATGCCGAGGAGGGCAACCAGCTGTGGACCTGCCCCGGCCACAACGGCGGCATCTTCTACAATCGCAGCCCGATCGGCCGCATCTTCGTCGAGCATCTCGGCGAGGCGGTGTTCCGCGACGATCTCGACAACTCGGTGCTCGAACTGGGCGACCTTCTGGTCTACGAGGGCCCCGCCCTGAAGGCGCAGCAGGAGGCGGCGCAGATCTTCGGCGCCGAGAAGACCTACTTCGTGCTGAACGGCACCTCGTCCTCCAACAAGATCGTGCTGTCGGCGCTGGTGGCCGAGGGCGACCTGGTGCTGTTCGATCGCAACAACCACAAGGCCGCGCATCACGGCGCGCTGTTCCTGGGCGGCGGCATTCCGATCTATCTCGAGACCGACCGCAACGCGCATGGCCTGATCGGCCCGATCTGGCACGAGGCGCTCGACGAGACGGCGATCCGCGAAAAGATCCGCCACCATCCGCTGGTCGCGGACAGCGAGGCGTGGAAGCGCGAGCGGCCGTTCCGCGTCGCCGTCATCGAGCAGTGCACCTACGACGGCACGATCTACGATGCCCGCCTGATCGTTGAGAAGCTCGGCCCTCTCTGCGACTACATCCTGTTCGACGAGGCGTGGGCGGGCTTCATGAAGTTCCATCCGCTCTATGCCGGCCGCTTCGCCATGGGCCTGAACGGGCTGGGCAAGGACGCGCCGGGCATCATCGCCACGCAGTCGACGCACAAGCAGCTCGCCTCGTTCAGCCAGGCCTCGCAGATCCACGTCAAGGACAGCCACATCACGGGCCAGCGGCGGCGCATCGAGCATCGCCGCTTCAACGAGTTCTTCATGCTGCACGCCTCGACCTCGCCGTTCTATCCGCTGTTCGCCTCGCTCGACGTCGGCGCGCAGATGATGAAGGGCAAGTCGGGCGAGGTGTTGTGGGACGACACCATCCGGCTCGGCATCGAGCTGCGCAAGAAGCTGCGCGCCATCCGCCGCGAGTTCGAGGAGCGTGAGCAGGATCCGGCGCGGCGCTGGTTCTTCGAGGCCTTCGTGCCCGACCGCGTCGGCAATAGGGCGTGGGAGGACGTGCCGACCGACGAGCTTGCTGCCAGCACGCGCTTCTGGGAATTCGCGCCCGGCGAGCGCTGGCACGGCTTCAACAGGATCGCTCCGGGCTATGCGGTGACCGATCCCAACAAGCTCACCCTGCTGACGCCGGGCTTCGACCGCGCGACCGGCGCCTATGCCGCGTCGGGCATCCCCGCGCCGGTGGTGGCGCAATACCTGCGCGAGAACCAGGTCGTGCCGGAGAAGAACGACCTCAATTCGATGCTGTTCCTGCTGACGCCGGGCGTCGAATCGAGCAAGGCCGGCACGCTGCTGAGCAGCCTGGTCGCCTTCAAGCGCCTGCACGACGACAATGCCCGCCTCGACGACGTCATCGGCGAGTTCGTGCGCCGCCGGCCGGCGCGCTACTCCGGAGTGCGGCTGCGCGACCTGTGCGGCGAGATGCATGCCTTCTTTCGCGACAGTCGCGTCAGCGACCTGCAGCGCGCGCAGTTCGCGCCCGAGCACCTGCCGACGCCGGCGATGCCGCCGCACGAAGCGGTGCGCCAGCTGGTGCGCAACAACGTCGACTACGTGCCGATCGACAAGGCGTTCGGCCGCATCGCCACGACGCTGTTCGTCGTTTATCCGCCCGGTATCGCCAGCGTCGTGCCGGGCGAGCGCCTCGACGAGCGGGCGCGCCCGGTGCTGGATTACCTGCTGATGTTCGAGAAGAGCGCCAACCTCTTCCCGGGCTTCGACGTCGAGATCCAGGGCATCTATCGCGAGGTCGAACCCGACGGCCGCGTCCGCTTCTTCACCTACGTGGTGCACGAGTAGCGTTCTTCCGGGACCGCGCCAC